>NZ_JBHYZV010000009.1:0-130528 GCF_042753905.1 Streptomyces sp. NPDC059248
TACACTTCTTTGGGGTGGTCTTTTTTTTTTTAATAACAGCCCCCCCCCGCGCGGGGGTTTGGGCGGGGGGGGCCCCGGCGCCCCCCCCCCCCCCCCGGGGGGCGGGGGGGGGTCGACGGGGCGGCCTCCGAGGTGCGGAAGGGGTCAGTCCGCGTGGCCGAGTTGGAGATCGCGTTCGGTCCTGCCGCCGCCCGCCATCCGAAGGACGGTGGCCACGGGCGGATACCCGGCGGCGATGACCGTGTACTCGCCGGACGACAGATCGACGAAGCGGAACGTGCCGTCGGGGCCCGTCGTCAGGGTGTCGACGACGTTCCCGGCCGCGTCGAGCAGGGTGACCCGGGCCTCCTCGACGGGCCTGCCGCCCCCGGCGCGTACGGTCCCCCGCAGGACGGCGCCCCCGGCGAGTTCGATGTCCTGCCGGGTCTCGCGCGACGCCTGCACGCTGACCGGGAGCGCGGCGGGCCGGAAGGCGGGGGCGCTGGCCGCCAGCGTGTACTCCCCGGCGACGAGTTCGGTCATCACATAGCCGCCCTCGCGTCCGCTGCGCGCGGTGGCGACGACGTCCCCGCGGACGTCCGTGAGCGTGACGGTCGCGTCCCGTACCGGAATGCCGTCGGCGGTACGGACCGCGCCCGCGAGCCGCCCCGCGCCGCCGAGGACGACATCGAGGTCGACCGGGCGCTCGCCGACGGTGACGGTCACGGCCTGCGGCTGGTGCCCGCCGGCCGCGGCGATCATCACATACGACCCGGGCCCCGGCACGCTCAGCGCGTAGCGCCCGTCGTCGCCGGAGGCGCCCCGTCCGATCTGCTGTCCGCGGACGTCGATCAGCGTCAGCGCCGCACGGGGGACGCTGGTGCCGTCGTGGTGCTGGACGGTGCCGCAGACCGGGACGCCGAAGGAGACCGGCGGCGCGGGCGCGCTCCGGGCCGGTGGCACGGCGGCCGGGGACGCGTACGGGACGCTCGGGGTGGTCGGGGTGCCGGGTTCGGCGGTGGGGGCGTTCTGGGACACCAGTGGTTTCTCCTTGAGGAAGAAGGCGATCAGGAGGCCGAGCACCAGCACGGGCACGAGATAGAGGAAGATCCTCGGCATGGCCTCGGCGTAGGCGGCGATATACGCGTCGCGGACGTCCGGCGGCAGACCGTGGACGAGTTCCGGGGTGACCGACTCGGGGTCGGTACCGGGCGGCAGCCCGGCACCGCCGGGGAGCCGGTCCGCCAGGGCGTCCGTGAGCCGGTCGGCGAAGAGGGTCCCGAAGACGGCGGCGCCGACGCTGCCGCCGATCTGCCGGAAGTAGGTGTTGGCGCTGGTGGCGGTCCCGAGGTCGGCGGGGCGTACGGAGTTCTGCACGGCCAGGATCAGGACCGGGATCACCAGCCCGACGCCGATGCCGAGGAGGGCCTGTCCGACGCTGTACTCCAGCCGGGAGGTGTCGGCCTCCAGCCGGGACAGCAGCCACATGCCGACGACGGAGAACAGACCGCCGATGACGGGGTACTTCCGGTAGCGGCCGGTCCTGCTGGTGAGCTGCCCGGCGACGATCGAGGCGACCACGACCCCGCCCATCATCGGCAGCATCAGCAGTCCGGACTCGGTGGCGGACGCCCCGTCGACCATCTGGAGGAAGGTCGGCAGATAACTCCCCGCGCCGAACAGGGCGATCCCCACGACCGCCCCGACGAGGCCGGTGACATTGAAGACCGAGTCGCGGAACAGCCGGAGCGGGATGACCGGTTCGGGGGCGTACGCCTCCACGACGACGAAGAGCAGAGCCGTGACGGCGGCCCCGGCGGCCAGGCCGATGATGGTCGCGGAACCCCACGCGTACTCGGTACCGCCCCAGCTGGTGAGCAGGACGAGACAGGTCGAAGCGACGGCGAGCAGCAGGGCGCCGAGGACGTCGAGACGGGCCCGGACGGCCGGCTTGGGCAGCTTCAGCACAACACTGACGACGAACAGCGTCACCAGGCCGAAAGGGACGTTGAAGTAGAAGCACCAGCGCCAGGAGACATGGTCGGTGAAGAAGCCGCCGAGCAGTGGTCCGGCGACGGAGGCCAGCCCGAACACGGCGCCGATGAGACCCATGTAACGGCCCCGGTCCCGGGGCGGGACGATATCGGCGATGATCGCCTGCACCCCGATCAGCAGCCCGCCCGCGCCGACGCCCTGGAGGGCGCGGAAGGCGATGAGCTGGTCCATGGTGCGGGACCAGCCCGCGAGCGCCGAGCCGATGACGAAGACGACGATGGCGAACTGGAAGACGCCTTTACGGCCGATGAGGTCGCCGAGCTTGCCGTAGACGGGGAGGGTGATCGTGGATGTGAGGAGGTAGGCGGTGACGGCCCAGGACATCCGGTCCAGGCCCTGCAACTCTCCGACGATCTTCGGCAGCGCGGTGGCGACGATCATCTGCTCCAGCGCGGCGAGCAGCAGGGCGAGCATCAGCCCGAAGAAGACGAGGCGTACCCGGCGGGAGTCGAGTTCCGGGCCGGGTTCCAGGGCGGGTTCCGGGCCGGGTTCCGGGCCGGGTGGGGGGAGCGCGCCACCGCCGGAGGCCGGCGGTGCGGTCCGTCCGCCCCGCACCGGAGTGCTGCCGCCCACGTCCTGGCTCCCCTCGTTCGACGCCGCCGTGTCTCTGTGCGGGCGCCATTCTGGGGGTGCGCGGTACGACGGCTCGCCCGCCGCCGACTCGCCGGGGCGGGCCTAGCGCCCACGTTCGACGACCATATGTCGGGCGCGAACAGGGGGTTTGCCGCGAGCGGCGGCGGGGCGGGCGGAGGGGGAGGCCGACGCGAGTTCCCCCGAACCAGTGACGGGCGCCTCCCGCTGTGGGGTGCGGTGGGGGTGGTTGCCGCTGACCCTCGCGTTTCGGGCGCGGCCCGTCCGTGGCTTGTCGCGCAGTTCCGCCCCCTATGCCTTCGGCAATGGGGGGACCCCCAGCGCCTTGGCTACCCGGGGTCAGGGTCGATGCCGGAGGCGTCCGGCATGCACAGGTGCTCTTCGGCCCGCAGGCCGGTGGGTGGCTTGTCGCGCAGTTCCCCGCGCCCCTGGATTCCGTGGCCTGCGCCCTGCGTGAGGCGCAGGCCCTCCTGTATCCGGGCATGACCGGGGCAGCGGGTACTTTTACGCACCGGGGCCCCGGGGCTGGGGCCCCGGGGTGGGGGGTCAGGCGGATTCGACCTCGGCGGCGAGGCGGGCGAGGACGCCGTCGTAGATACGGGCGAGACCCTTGGGGGCGAACGTCCGCTCGAAGAAGCCGCCGATCCCGCCGGCACCGTCCCAGACCGTCGTGACGACCGCCTTCGACTTGCCCTCCCCCGCCGGCGTGACCGTCCACGTCGTCACCATCGACGAGTTGCGGTCCTTCTCCACGAGCTGGCCGTCCGTCGGCTCGGTGACCTCCAGCAGACAGTCCCGTACCCGCTTCTTCGTGGCCTGGAGCCGCCAGTGGACCAGGGTGCCCTCGCCGTCGCCGCCCTCCCGGACCTCGTACTCGCTGAACTGCTCCGTCAGCAGCTTCCCTCGGCTGTTCTCGTAGTCGGCCAGGGTGTCGAAGACCGTCTCCGCCTTCGCCGAGATGATCCGTTCCGTGGTGGCCTCGACCTGCGCCATTGCCGTTCCTCCAGCCATCGGTACTTCGGGGGTGGCGCTAGCCAACCACCTCGCCGACGCGGGCCCAAATCCGGGGTCCCCGGACGGCACCCCGGCCCGGCGCGCCCGACACCGATCATGGGAACATATGTTCTATTGTGTGGTTCGAGCACCACCGAGGAGGCCGACCATGCGCTGGAACCACCTGGCCGACGACCCCACCCGCGCCCCCGGCGCCGCGAACCCCGCCCTGTTCGGTACGTCCGCGGTGACCACCCGCACCTTCGACACCCCCGAGTTCCGCGGGATCACCTTCCACGAAGTGCGGGCGCGTTCGATCGTCAACCGCGTGCCCGGGGCGTCCCGGATGCCGTTCGAATGGACGGTCAATCCGTATCGGGGCTGCTCCCACGCCTGTGTGTACTGCTTTGCCCGGAAAAGTCATAGCTATCTCGACCTCGACACCGGACTCGGCTTCGACTCCCAGATCGTGGTGAAGGTCAACGCCCCCGAACTGCTCCGGCGCGAGCTGGCCGCGCGCCCGTGGCAGGGCGCGCATATCGCCATGGGCACCAATGTCGACTGCTATCAGCGGGCGGAAGGCCGGTATCGCTTGATGCCGGGCATCATCGACGCCCTGCGCGACCACGCCAACCCCTTCTCGATCCTGACCAAGGGGACGCTGATCCTCCGCGACCTGGATGCGCTGTGCCGGGCCGCCGATGTCACCGAGGTCGGGATATCCGTCTCCGTCGGCTTCGTCGACCCCGAGCTGTGGCGCACGGTGGAGCCAGGCACCCCCTCGCCCGAGCGGCGGCTCGACGTGGTCCGCGCGCTCACCGCGCGGGGCCTCGGCTGCGGGGTGCTGATGGCGCCCGTGATCCCGTTCGTCGGCGACCGCCCCGAGCAGTTGCGCGCCACGGTCCGGGCGATCGCCGCGGCGGGCGCGACCTCGGTCACCCCGCTCGTCCTCCATCTGCGGCCCGGCGCCCGTGAGTGGTTCATGGAGTGGCTGGCCCGGCACCATCCCGGACTCGTATCGCGGTACGAGCGGTTGTACGCGGCCGGGGCCTACGCCCCCACCTGGTACCAGCGGCGGATCACCCGCCAGGTGCATGAACTGGCCGCCGAGTACGGCATCGGGCCATCGGGCCGGGGAGCGGCCCGCCGGATCGCCCCACCGGCACCGCCCGCCCCGGAGGCCGCGCCCGCCGGGCCCACCCAGCTCACCCTGCTGTGAGGCCGCCCGCCGGTGCCGTAATCCACTGGCTCACCCGGCCGCGTACCGGCGAGGATGCCGGGATGAGCGCGCACCCCCTGATCAGAACGCTGACGGACGACGACTGCGAGGCGGTGGCCGAGGTCCGGGTCCGCGGCTGGCAGTACGCCTATGCCGGTCTCGTACCCCAGCCGTATCTCGACGGGATGGACGTCGGCACGGAGGCCGAACGGCTCCGGGGCCTGATCGCGGCGGGCTCCGGCACCGTCACCCATCTCGTCGCCGAACGGGACGGCGCCGTCGTGGGCTGGGGCTGTACCGGCGCCGCCCGGGACGACGACACGGCCCCCGGCGAGGCCGAGCTGTACGCGCTCTACGTCCGCCCGGCCCGGCTCTCCACCGGGGTGGGCCGCGCCCTGCTCGCCGAACTGACCGCCCGCGCCCGAGCCGCGGGCCACCCCGCGATGCGGCTGTGGGTCCTCCGGGAGAACGTCCGCGCCCGCCGCTTCTACGAGAAGGCGGGCTTCCGCCCCGACGGCGCCGAGGAGCCGTTCGACGTGGGCGGGGCGTCCGTGCCCGAGGTGCGGTACGTACGCGACCTCGGCACGGACTAGGGCCTCTTACTCGGGGCGCGTGTACGGGATCCAGCGCCGGGCCGCCGTGTCGTACTCGTATACGGGACGCCCCGCGACCCCGCTGGTACGGAACGGGCGCCCGGCGTCGTCGATCCGTACGACACCCCGGCGCCCGCCGCTGGACCACTCCAGCTCCAGATACCAGTCGCAGTCGCACTCCCGGGCGTTCGCGGTGACCAGCAGGACCTCCGGGTCGGACGCCGACACCCGGTAGGGGAAGGAGACCGCCGGGATCGGGCCGTTCTCGCCGTGGCCGGGGACCGAACGGGCCAGGGGGCGCCGCCGGTCGAGATCCACCGCGAACGTACGGGGCGTGAGCACTCCCCCGCAGCCCTGGTCCATCCGGTACACATCGCCCGTCCTGGGCGGCTCGCGGCGTTCCGCCGTCCGTACCTGGAGGCCGTGGAGGACCACCGCCCGGTCGTCGGTGCCCTGTACGGTGATCCGCACCCGGGTCTCCCCGCCGTGCACGGCCCCCACCGAGCGGGCCCACTGCGGGGCGTCGGCCTCGACGGGCGGCGGCGGCACCGCGGACGGCCCGCCGCCGACGAGATACGCGTGACCGCAGCCGTACGCCCAGACATGCTGCTCGACACCCCAGGTGAACGGCGCGCCCGCGACCGGATGCGCCACCGGCGGCTCGGCGGCCCCCCGCGTACCACCGCCCGTCATACCCTTCGTCCGGCTCGCGCCGGGCGCCGTTCCGGGCTTCGGTACGGCGGATCGTGAGGCCGACGGGCTCACGGACGGCGCGGGGCCGCGGCTCGTGGGCGGCCCGCCGTCGGGGCCGCCCGCCTGTTCGCCGCCGTAGGTGCGCTCCCGCGGTTCCGCCCCGGCGCCGGGCCGCCCGTCCGGCCGGTTCCCGTACACCACGAGCGTGACGACAAGACCGACGGCGAGCGCCACCACCCCGGCGGCCAGGGCCGCGCGGCGAACGGCACGCGGCTGCCGGGACCCGCGCCCGGTTCTGTTCCCGCTCCCGAGTACCACGGTGCCGGCCGGCTCCTCCGCCACGGCGGGCCCGGGTGTCCCGGGCGGCTCGGGCGCGGCGACCCGGGGAGCGGTGGCGGCGGCCTCCTGGCGGCGGGTCCGTTCCTCGTCCGCGAGCACCCAGGCCTCGTGCAGGGCGATCAACTCGTGCCCCGTACAGCCGCAGAGCCTGGCGAGCCGTTCGACCGGGGCGAACTCCGCCGGGACCGTGGCGCCCGAACAGTAACGGTGGAGCGTGGAGGCGCTGACACCGATACGGCGCGCGAGGGAGCCGTAGCTCCGGCCCGAGCCGTCACGCAGCTCCCGCAGCCGCCGGGCGAACTCACCGGCGGCCGAACCCTCCACTGCCCCCACGGCCTTCCCCGCCTCCGTATCCGTGCCCGCCGTTCCGGGCGGCGTTCCACCCCCCTGTGTTCTCCCACGTCAATGGGGGTGGAACGGTTCCAGCGCGGCGAAGACTTGTGGACGCCTGGTCGCCGTACCGAAGCTGATGACCACTCCCCGGCGCACCGGCACAGCCCGGCGTCCCCGGCCGTGCCGGGTTCGAGCGCCCTATCCGTACCGAGCAAACGGGGTTCACCAGATGAAGACGCTCCGCTCCGCCGCCGTGAGCATCGCGGCCATCGGACTCACCTTCACATCGCTCTCCTGGGCGAGCGCGGCCCCCGGGCCCGCGTTCCTCTCCGCGTCCCAGCTGCCCGCGGCCCTCACCGCGTGGACCGCGGGCCCCGTGACGGCGGGCCTCCCGGACGACTTCTGCACCGGTGCGACGGCGCCGGGGGCCGCCAGCAAGTACCGCCTGTTCCATACCGAACTGGACACCAACGCCCGCCAGACGATCACCGTGGCGGCGAGTGAGGCCAAGGCCAGGCAGCTCGTCACCAACCTCCGCCAGCGGATCGCGACCTGCTTCGACCGGATGCGCGCCGAGAACCCGGACCTGGTCGGCGAATCCCTCTTCTACGGCGCGCTGCCGGTGGAGGAGGGCGCGTATGTCTACGGCATCGACACCGCCGACCCGGTGGGCGGCGCGAACGACGTATCGCTGTACTCGGTCGGCCGCGACGGCCGCACGGTGACGGTGGTGGCGTGGGGTCAGCTGGGGGACGGCTCGGACGCGGCGGTCACGGCGTTCCGCAAGACCACGACGACGGCGGTGAACAAGCTCCACTGATCCGCCCCACCGATCCACCGGTCCGTGCCCCGGGTCCCCGTGCCCCGGGCGCGGACCGGTGCCCTGCCCGTCCGCGACGGGCCGCACCCGAAGACGCGGAGGCCACCGGCGACGGCACCCTCAGCGGGCGGCGACCACCCTGGCGAGGGACGCCTCGGCCGCCGCCGCGAGATCCGCCCGGGTCCGCGCCGCCGTCAGGACGTCCCGGCCGCGGGGGTCGCCCAGCGCCCCGAGTCCCTCCACGCACGCCAGGGCCAGGCGCCCGTACGGATCACCCGGCACGAGCCGGCGGCGCAGGACGGTGACGAGCGCGGGCGCGGACTCCGGCGCCCGGAGCCGGATCAGCAGCCGGACGGGGACGAGCGCGTACGCCACCCGCAGTTCGTTCGTGGCGAGGGCCGCCGCCGCCCGAGGTGTCCTCGGGTCGGACAGCTCGTACAACGCGTGCGCCGCTGAGGCGCACCGCTCCGGGTCCCGGTGGTTGAGCAGCAGCACCAGGGCCTCGAACGCCCGGCGGTCCCCGGCGCGACCGAGCCGGAACGCGGCCAGCTCCCGCGCCCACAAGGGACGCCCGGGCGCGGTCAGCACGGCCGCCAACTCCTCCTGGTCCGCCGTCACCAGGAGTCGTTCGTACAGGGTCGAGGCGCCCGACTCGTGCCGCAGACGCCGGGCCAGTGACCGTAACTCGTCGTCGTCGTCCATAGTCCGAGCGTAGCGACGTTCCGTGGCGGCCCGGTCGCGGATCGCGACCCGGATCACACCGAAGCGTGCCCACCGGGGTCTGGCGCGCTCGTTACCCGCCGGTTAACCTCAACTGAGCGGGTATCCCCCGTGATACGCCCCGCGGCGGCCTGGTGACGCAGCCGCCGCGAGTGCGGTCGGTTCGGCGAGCAGCAACGGTACGGCGCGTGAGTCGGTCACGCGCCGCGTACGGCACGGCCCGGGACGGGGCCCGCCGCCCACGCACCTCGGGTGCGATCCGCACGCCCCGGGCGCAACACCGCGCGCCGGTCACCGCTCGGCCGGCGCGCGGCCCGCCCCCGCCGGTACCTCATCAGTCGTCACTCACCCCCTTGGAGTCCCCTGATGGACCCGATGGACACTCCCAGCACCCCGTTGCGCACAATCGCCGTCGTCGGTCTCGGCACCATGGGTACCGGTATCGCGGAGGTGCTCGCGCGCGCCGGCCGCGAGGTCGTCGGCATCGACGTCGACGAGTCCGCCGCGCGGCGCGCCGTCGCCGCGATCGAGGCGTCGACCGAGCGCGCCGTGGCGCGCGGCCGGATCACCGGGGCGGAGCGCCGGGCGGCGCTCGCCCGCCTGCGGACCACCACCACCCTGCGCGCCGCGGCCGGCGCCGATCTGGTGATCGAGGTGGTCCCCGAGTCGTACGAGGCGAAGCAGCAGGTCTTCCGGGAGCTGGACGAGATCGTCCGGCCGGGGACGATCCTGGCGACCGGTACCAACGCCCTGTCGGTGACCCGGCTGGCGGCGGACTCCCGCCACCCGGAGCGGGTGCTCGGGATGCACTTCTTCAACCCGGCCCCGGCGATGAAGCTGGTGGAGGTCGTCTCCTCGGTGCTGACCGCCCCCGCGGCGGTCGCCGCGGTCACGGGGCTCGCCCGGGAGCTGGGCAAGGAGCCCGTCGCGGTCGGCGACCGGCCCGGTTTCGTCGCGGACGGGCTGCTGTTCGGCTATCTCAACCAGGCCGCCGCGATGTACGAGTCGAAGTACGCGTCCCGGGAGGACGTCGACGCCGCGATGCGGCTGGGGTGCGGGCTCCCGATGGGCCCGCTGGCCCTGCTCGATCTGATCGGGATCGACACCGCCCGTACCGTGCTGGACGCGATGTACGCCGAGACCAGGGACCGGCTGCACGCGCCCGCGCCGATCCTCCGCCAGCTGGGTGCGGCCGGGCTGACCGGGCGCAAGGCGGGCCGGGGTTTCTACACCTACGCCGGGCCCGGCTCGGCCGAGGCGGTGCCGGACGCGCTGACGCCGTCCCCGGCGGCGACGACCGGTGCCGTGCCCCGGGAGGTGCGGTCCGTCGGGGTCGCCGGGTCAGGGACGATGGCGAGCGGTATCGCGGAGGTCTTCGCCAAGGCGGGGTACGAGGTGGTGCTCGCGGCCCGCTCGACGGCGAAGGCCGAGGCCGCGAAGGAGCGTGTCGCGGCGTCGCTGGCCCGCTCCGTCGACCGGGGCCGGACGACGGCGGCGGCCCGGGACGCGGCCCTGGCCCGGATCTCGGCCGCCGGGTCGCTGCACGCCCTGGCCGGGGCGGATCTGGTGCTGGAGGCCGTCGCGGAGGACCTCGCCGTCAAGCGGGCCCTGTTCGGGGCGCTCGACAAGATCTGCAAGCCCGGGGCGGTGCTCGCCACCACGACGTCGTCGCTGCCGGTGGTGGCCTGTGCCCGGGCCACCTCCAGGCCGCGGGACGTGATCGGGATGCACTTCTTCAACCCGGCCCCGGCGATGAAGCTGGTGGAGGTGGTGCGGACCGTGCTGACCGGGGACGACGTCCACGCCACGGTCCGGGCGGTGACCGCGACGATCAAGAAGCATCCGGTGGACTGCGGCGACCGGGCCGGATTCATCGTGAACGCGCTGCTGTTCCCGTATCTCAACAACGCGGTGAAGATGCTGGAGCAGCACTACGCGTCGGTCGACGACATCGACGCGGCGATCAAGCTGGGCGGCGGCTATCCGATGGGGCCGTTCGAACTGCTCGACGTGGTCGGCCTCGATGTGTCCCTGGCGATCGAGAAGGTCCTGCACGAGGAGTTCCGCGACCCCGGTCTGGCGCCGGCGCCGCTGCTGGAGCACCTGGTGGCGGCGGGATGCCTGGGCCGGAAGACGGGGCGCGGTTTCCGCGAGTACGCCCGCCGGTGACCGGGTCGCCACCGGGGCCGCCCGTGGCCGGGGACGGGGCCACGGGCGGCCCGCGGGCCCCCGGCCGGGCCGGTGCGCCCGTGCCGGTGTCCACCGGGCGGCCGAAGGCGCGGGCGTCCGTACGCATGCAGTACGTTCGGGTCATGGCCCAGCCCGCTGATCCCCGCAGTCGTACGACCCGACCGAAGTCCGCCACGGACGCGCCCGAGAGCGCCGCGGGCACCCGCGCGGCGGCGCAGCGTCTGAAGATGCGCCGCGAACTGGCGACGGCGGCGATGGAGCTCTTCGCCACCAAGGGGTACGAGGCGACGACCGTCGACGAGATCGCGGCGGCGGCCGGGGTCGCGCGGCGCACCTTCTTCCGCCACTTCCGCTCCAAGGAGGAGGCGATCTTCCCGGACCACGACGACACCCTGGTCCGCGCGGAGGCGGTGCTGAACGCGGCGCCGCCGCACGAGCATCCGCTGGACACGGTCTGCCGGGGCATCAAGGAAGTGATGCGGATGTACGCGTCGTCCCCGGCCGTCTCCGTCGAGCGCTACCGGCTGACCCGTGAGGTGCCGACGCTCCGGGAGCGGGAGATCGCGTCGGTGGCGCGGTACGAGCGGCTCTTCACCCGCTATCTGCTGGGCCACTTCGACGAGCGCGACCACCACGACGGCAACGACGATCCGCTGCTGGCGGAGGTCGCCGCGTCGGCGGTCGTCACGGCGCACAACCATGTCCTGCGGCGGTGGCTGCGGGCGGGCGGACAGGGCGATGTGGAAGCCCAGCTGGACCACGCCTTCGCCATTGTCAGGGACACTTTCGGTACGGGCATCATGGCGGGCCGGCCGCCGGCCGTGGAGACGCCGATGGTGACGGTGGCGACGCCGCACGAGGAGGTCCTGGTGGCGGTGGCGCGAACGGACGCGCCGCTGCCGGACGTCATGCGCACGATCGAAAAAGCCCTCCAGTCCCACCGGACCGCCTCCCGCTGAGGGTTCCCCCACCCCGGGGGCACCCGGTACCCCCGGGGCGCGGTGCCCCAGCCCCGTTCCCCGCGCCCCTGCAATGGCTTGCCCCTCCGGGCAGGATTGCGTTTCGGGCCCGGCCCGGCGATGGGCTTGTCGCGCAGTTCCTCCCCCTGCGCCTGGCGGCGCGGGGGGACCCCCACCTATGCCTTCGGTGATGGGGGGACCCCCAGCGCCTTGGCTACCCGTGGCCCGGGTCCCAGGACCGGACGCGTCCGGCGTCCACCGGTGCTCTTCGGCCCGCAGGCCGGTGGATGGCTTGTCGCGCAGTTCCCCGCGCCCCTGGATGCCCGACATCCCGTCCTGCGGAAGGTGGAGGCTTTTAGGGGCGCGGGGAACTGCGCGAGCAACCACGCACCGGGCCGCGGCCGAAACAAAACCCCGCCCCGTGGGGCGAGCACTTGACGGGGGCGGGGCGCCGGAGGTCCCGAGGGGCGAGCACTTGACGGGGGCGGGGGCCCCGGGGAAACCCCTCGCGAAAGAACTGGCACGGAGTGTCTTGTCAGTTGGCACGGCGTGCCATACCTTGAAGGCGTCCGGGCGGCCGGCCCGTAGTCACCAAACTCTCGCCGGTCCCGTCCCCGCGGCCCGCGCACCGCGCGGCCCGTGTGCCCGGACGCCTGCGTCACAGGCTTTCCGCCGCGCGACCGCGCGGGCCACGCACCACCGCTCCACCCGCCGAACCGACGGCACACCTCCACAGCAGCAGCACCGCCCCTCACCCTCTTCGGGGTCCGCGATGACACCCCGACGCGCTTTGCCGGAGGCAATACCGTGAAGGAAATCCTTGACGCGATCCAGTCGGCGGACTCCACGCCCGCGGACTTCGCGGCGCTGGCCGTCCCCGAGTCCTACCGCGCGGTCACCGTGCACAAGGACGAGGCCGAGATGTTCTCGGGCCTTGAGGGCCATGAGAAGGACCCCCGTAAGTCACTGCACGTCGAGGACGTCGCGGTGCCGGAACTGGGCCCCGGCGAGGCACTCGTCGCCGTGATGGCCAGCTCCGTGAACTACAACTCCGTGTGGACCTCGATCTTCGAGCCGGTCTCCACGTTCGGCTTCCTGGAGCGGTACGGGCGGGTCAGCGACCTCGCCCGGCGGCACGATCTGCCGTACCACGTCATCGGCTCGGACCTGGCGGGCGTCGTCCTGCGCACCGGTCCCGGCGTGAACGCCTGGCGGCCCGGCGACGAGGTCGTCGCGCACTGCCTCTCCGTGGAGCTGGAGTCCTCGGACGGGCACAACGACACCATGCTCGACCCGGAGCAGCGCATCTGGGGCTTCGAGACCAACTTCGGCGGTCTGGCGGAGCTGGCGCTGGTCAAGTCGAACCAGCTGATGCCCAAGCCCGCCCACCTCAGCTGGGAGGAGGCCGCGGCGCCGGGTCTGGTGAACTCCACCGCGTACCGCCAGCTCGTCTCCCGCAACGGCGCCCAGATGAAGCAGGGCGACAATGTGCTGATCTGGGGCGCGAGCGGTGGACTCGGCTCGTACGCCACCCAGTTCGCGCTGGCCGGCGGCGCCACCCCGATCTGTGTGGTGTCGAGCCCGAAGAAGGCGGAGATCTGCCGGGCGATGGGCGCCGAGGCGATCATCGACCGGAACGCGGAGGAGTACCGCTTCTGGAAGGACGAGCGGAGCCAGGACCCGCGCGAGTGGAAGCGGTTCGGCGCCCGGATCCGGGAGCTGACGGGCGGCGAGGACGTGGACATCGTCTTCGAGCACCCGGGCCGGGAGACCTTCGGCGCCTCGGTGTACGTGACCCGCAAGGGCGGCACGATCGTCACCTGCGCCTCGACGTCGGGCTATCGGCACGAGTACGACAACCGCTATCTGTGGATGTCCCTGAAGCGGATCATCGGCTCCCACTTCGCCAACTACCGGGAGGCCTGGGAGGCCAACCGGCTGATCGCCAAGGGGAAGATCCACCCCACGCTCTCCAAGGTCTATCCGCTGGCGGAGACCGGGCAGGCGGCGTACGACGTGCACCGCAATCTCCACCAGGGCAAGGTCGGGGTGCTGGCGCTGGCGCCCCGGGAGGGTCTGGGGGTGCGGGACGAGGAGACCAGGTCCCGGCACCTCGACGCCATCAACCGCTTCCGGAACGTCTGAGGCGCGGGGCGGATGACCGACTCCCGGAAGGACCGGAAGGACCGGAAAGAGGCGCCGCGGCCGAAGGACCGGCCGTGGCTGATGCGGACGTACGCCGGGCACTCCACCGCCGAGGCGTCCAACGAGTTGTACCGGCGCAATCTCGCCAAGGGCCAGACCGGTCTGTCGATCGCGTTCGACCTGCCGACGCAGACGGGGTACGACCCCGATCACGTCCTGGCCCGCGGCGAGGTCGGCCGGGTCGGGGTGCCCGTGGCACATATCGGCGATATGCGCCGGCTGCTGCGGGACATCCCCCTGGACCGGATGAACACCTCGATGACGATCAACGCCACCGCGATGTGGCTGCTGGCGCTCTACCAGGTGGTCGCCGAGGAGCAGGGCACCGATATCTCCACCCTCCAGGGCACCACCCAGAACGACATCGTCAAGGAGTACCTGTCGCGCGGAACGCATGTCTTCCCGCCGGGTCCGTCGCTCCGGCTGACCACGGACATGATCGCCTACACGGTCAACCACATCCCGAAGTGGAACCCGATCAACATCTGTAGCTACCACCTCCAGGAGGCGGGGGCCACCCCGGTCCAGGAGATCAGCTACGCCATGGCGACGGCGGTCGCCGTACTGGACGCCGTCTTCGCGTCCGGGCAGATCCCCGACGACCGCAGGGGCGAGGTGGTGGGCCGGATCTCCTTCTTCGTGAACGCGGGCGTCCGCTTCGTCGAGGAGATGTGCAAGATGCGGGCCTTCGGCCGGATCTGGGACCGGATCACCCGGGAGCGGTACGGCGTCGAGGACGCCAAGCAGCGCCGCTTCCGCTACGGCGTCCAGGTCAACTCCCTCGGTCTCACCGAGGCCCAGCCGGAGAACAACGTCCAGCGGATCGTGCTGGAGATGCTGGCGGTCACGCTCTCCAAGGACGCCAGGGCCCGGGCCGTACAGCTCCCGGCGTGGAACGAGGCGCTGGGGCTGCCCCGGCCGTGGGACCAGCAGTGGTCGCTGCGGATCCAGCAGGTCCTGGCGCACGAGTCGGATCTGCTGGAGTACGACGACATCTTCGCCGGGTCCCATGTGATCGAGGCCAAGGTGGCCGAGCTGGTCGAGGAATCGCTGGCGGAGATCGGCCGGATCGAGGAGATGGGCGGCGCGATGGCCGCCGTGGAATCCGGCTATCTCAAGTCCCGGCTGGTGTCGTCGCACGCGGAGCGCCGGGCCAGGATCGAGGCCGGCGAGGAGAAGATCATCGGGGTCAATGTCTTCCAGGCCACCGAGGAGAGCCCGCTGACCGCCGATCTGGACACCGCGATCATGACGGTGGACCCGGCGAACGAGGCCCGGGTGGTGGCCGCCCTGCACGCCTGGCGCGAGGCACGCGACGAGCCGCGGGCGACCGAGGCGCTGACCGTACTGAAGAAGACGGCGATGGGCACCGGGAATCTGATGGCCGCCACCGTGGAGTGCGCCCGGGCGGGCGTCACGACCGGCGAGTGGAGCTGGGCGCTCCGGGACGTGTTCGGGGAGTTCCGGGCGCCGACGGGGGTGTCGGGCGCGCCGCTCGCGGTGACCGCCGAGCCGGGGACCCCGCTGGCCGCGGTCCGCGAGAAGGTGACGCGTACGGCCGCGGAGCTGGGCGCCGGGCGGCTGCGGCTGCTGGTGGGCAAGCCGGGCCTCGACGGGCACTCCAACGGCGCCGAGCAGATCGCCGTACGGGCCAGGGACGCCGGGTTCGAGGTGGTCTACCAGGGCATCCGGCTCACGCCCGAGCAGATCGTGACCGCCGCGCTGGCGGAGGACGTCCACTGTGTGGGGCTCTCCATCCTGTCGGGCTCGCACGCCGAGCTGGTGCCGGATGTCGTGGCGCGGCTGCGGGCGGCCGGGGCGGGCGATCTCCCGGTGGTGGTCGGCGGGATCATCCCGGGCGCGGACGCGGCCCGGCTGCTGGCGGACGGGGTGGCCGCCGTCTTCACCCCGAAGGACTTCGGTATCACGGAGATCATCGGCCGTATCGTCGACGAGATCCGGCAAGCGCATCAGCTCGACCCTCTGGA
This sequence comes from Streptomyces sp. NPDC059248, assembly GCF_042753905.1. Taxonomy (NCBI): domain Bacteria; kingdom Bacillati; phylum Actinomycetota; class Actinomycetes; order Kitasatosporales; family Streptomycetaceae; genus Streptomyces; species Streptomyces sp. NPDC059248. The sequence goes on from NZ_JBHYZV010000009.1 coordinate 15,678, forward strand.
GGTCCCCGTATGATCCGCCCCCTCGCCGACCGGCCGCTGCGGCCCCGCCGCTCCTGTCTCGCGGTGCCCGGCTCCAATCCCCGGTTCCTGGAGAAGGCCCAGGGCCTCGCGGCCGACCAGGTCTTCCTCGACCTGGAGGACGCCTGCGCCCCGCTGGCGAAGCCGGAGGCCCGGCATACGATCGTGAAGTTCCTCAATGAAGGGGAGTGGGGGAACAAGACCCGGGTGGTCCGGGTGAACGACTGGACCACCGAGTGGACCTATCGCGATGTGGTGACGGTCGTCGAGGGCGCCGGCGCGAATCTCGACTGCATCATGCTGCCGAAGGTGCAGGACGCCCAGCAGATCGTGGCGCTGGACCTGCTGCTCACCCAGATCGAGAAGACGATGGGCCTCGACGTCGGCCGGATCGGTATCGAGGCGCAGATCGAGAACGCCCGGGGCCTGGTGAATGTGGACGCCATCGCGGCGGCTTCGCCCCGGCTGGAGACGATCGTCTTCGGTCCCGCCGACTTCATGGCGTCGATCAATATGAAGTCGCTGGTGGTGGGCGAGCAGCCGCCGGGCTATCCGGCGGACGCGTACCACTACATCCTGATGCGGATCCTGATGGCCGCCCGGATGCACGACCTCCAGGCCATCGACGGCCCCTATCTCCAGATCCGGAACGTGGACGGCTTCCGCGAGGTCGCCGGGCGGGCCGCCGCGCTGGGGTACGACGGCAAGTGGGTGCTGCACCCCGGCCAGGTGGAGGCGGCGAACGAGGTGTTCTCGCCGTCGCAGGAGGACTACGACCACGCCGAGCTGATCCTCGACGCCTACGCCTACTACACCTCGGAGGCGGGCGGCAGGAAGGGTTCGGCGATGCTCGGCGACGAGATGATCGACGAGGCCAGCCGGAAGATGGCGCTGGTGGTCTCGGGCAAGGGCCGCGCCGCCGGTATGACGCGTACCGGCTCCTTCACACCCCCGGAGGCATGAGCACGATGCAGTTCGGCCGCACCTACGAGGAGTTCGAGGTCGGCGCCGTGTACAAGCACTGGCCCGGCAAGACGGTCACCGAGTACGACGACCACCTCTTCTGTCTGCTGACCATGAACCACCATCCGCTGCATCTGGACGCGCACTACGCGGAGGGCTCGACGGACTTCGGGCGCAATGTGGTGGTGGGCAACTACGTCTACTCCCTGCTGCTGGGGATGTCGGTGCCGGACGTCTCGGGGAAGGCGATCGCCAATCTGGAGATCGAGTCGCTGCGGCATGTGGCGCCCACCTTCCACGGCGACACGGTCTACGGCGAGACGACGGTCCTCGACAAGACCCCGTCCCGGTCGAAGAGCGACCGGGGGATCGTCTCGGTGGAGACCCGGGGCTACAAGCAGGACGGCACCCTGGTCTGTGTCTTCCGGCGCAAGGTGATGGTGCCGAACGCGTCGTACGTCGAGGCGCGCGGCGGCGAGCAGCCCGGCCGCCCCGAGCCGAAGGAGCGGGTGGCGCGATGACGGGACGGCTGGCCAGGACGGACGGGCTGACCGAGGTCCAGCGGGAGATCCTGGCGACGGTCCGGGACTTCGTCGACAAGGAGATACTCCCGGTCGCGACGGATCTTGAGCACCGGGACGAGTATCCGCTGGCGATCGTGGAGGGCCTGAAGGAGCTGGGCCTGTTCGGGCTGATGATCCCGGAGGAGTACGGCGGGCTCGGTGAGTCCCTGCTGACGTACGCCCTGTGCGTCGAGGAGCTGTCCCGGGGCTGGATGTCGGTCTCGGGCATCGTGAACACCCACTTCATCGTCGCGTACATGCTCAAGCAGCACGGCACGCCCGAGCAGAAGGACGCTTTTCTGCCGAGGATGGCCGCGGGCGAGGTGCGGGGCGCCTTCTCGATGTCGGAGCCGGGGCTCGGCTCGGATGTGTCGGCGATCACCTCCAAGGCGGTCAGGGACGGTGACGAGTACGTCCTCACCGGACAGAAGATGTGGCTCACCAACGGCGGCACGTCGTCGCTCGTCGCGGTTCTGGTCCGCAGTGACGAAGGCCACCCCGACGGCACCGCCCCGCATAAATCGATGACGACCTTCCTTCTGGAGAAGGAGCCCGGGTTCGGCGAGGTCAAGCCGGGTCTGACCATCCCCGGCAAGATCGAGAAGATGGGCTACAAGGGTGTCGACACCACCGAGATGATCATGGAGGGGCTGCGGGTCCCGGCCGACCGGGTACTCGGTGGCACCACGGGCCGCGGCTTCTACCAGATGATGGACGGCGTCGAGGTGGGCCGGGTCAATGTCGCCGCACGGGGCTGCGGCGTCGCCCGGCGCGCCTTCGAGCTGGGGATCTCGTACGCCCAGCAGCGCCACACCTTCGGCAAGCCGATCGCCGAGCACCAGGCCGTGCAGTTCAAACTGGCCGAGATGGCTACCAAGGTCGAGGCCGCCCATGCGATGATGGTGAATGCTGCACGCAAAAAGGACTCCGGGGAGCGAAACGACCTGGAGGCCGGGATGGCCAAGTATCTGGCGTCGGAGTACTGCAAGGAGGTCGTCGAGGACGCGTTCCGAATCCACGGCGGTTACGGCTTCTCCAAGGAGTACGAGATCGAGCGCCTGTACCGGGAGGCCCCGATGTTGCTGATCGGTGAAGGGACCGCCGAAATCCAGAAAATGATCATCGGACGCCGACTGCTGGAGGAGTACCGAATCCAGGGTTGATCGTCACGTTCGCCCGGGTTTAAACCTCCCGATGACGCGAAGTGGATCACATCCTGTGCTCGGCACCCCGTCGCCGACTCGGCTTCTGGCTTTCCCAGTTGCTGCCCGCAACCGCTAGCATCGCCGGAAAGCCGCCGTCCCCGACAACCGCGGCATTCATCCGCTACGAAGGTCATCCATGCCCCACAGCCAGAACTCTGCATCACGCGCCGGATTCCCCAAGGGACGTCTGGCCCGCGGATCGTCGCCATGGCTTCTGCCGACCGTCGCCACCGCGGCCGTCAGCCTCGCCCGGGCCCGCCGTTCCCGCGGTGCCGCGATCGTCGCCGTGCCCGCCACCGCCCTGGCGGCGGGCATGCTGTGGTTCTTCCGCGACCCCGAGCGGGAGATCGCGGAGGGCCGGGTCATCTCGCCCGCCGACGGTGTGGTGCAGAGCATCATGCCGTGGAAGGACGGCCGGACCCGGGTCGCGATCTTCATGAGCCCGCTGAACGTGCATGTGAACCGGGCCCCGCTGGCGGGCACGGTGACCTCCGTCGAGCATGTGCCCGGCGGCTTCGTTCCGGCGTTCAACAAGGAGAGCGAGAACAACGAGCGGGTCGTCTGGCACTTCGACACCGAGCTGGGCGACATCGAGATGGTCCAGATCGCGGGCGCCGTGGCCCGGCGCATCGTGCCGTACATCCCGGAAGGCACCAAGGTCGAGCAGGGCGACCGCATCGGCCTGATCCGCTTCGGCTCCCGCGTGGACATCTATCTGCCCGAGGGTGTCGAGGTCGCGGTCGAGGTCGGTCAGACCACCACCGCGGGGGTGACTCGCATTGACCGTGATTGATCCTGATACCCAGGCCCCCGGCTGGTCCGGGGAGAAGGCCGCCGACACCACGGCGGCCGATCACGACGCCGAGGAGATGCCTCTCTCCCTGCGGCTCTCGATAGCGGATACCCTCACCCTGGGTAACGCGACCTGCGGATTCATGGCGGTGTACTTCACCACCACCGGGATCCTCATCCCGCATATGCAGGGCAGCACGGAGTCCGGCATGGCGCGGCACAGCGCCGCGACCGCGGTGATCCTGATGCTGCTCGCCGCGATCTTCGACCTCTGCGACGGTCTGGTCGCGCGCAAGCTGCGCAGCTCGCCGATGGGCGCGGAGCTGGACAACCTCTCCGACCTGATCAGCTTCGGGCTGGCGCCGGCGTACTTCGTGCTGGTCTACGGCATGGTCGCGGACGACGCCCATCAGCGGGTCTCGGCGGTGGCCGCGATCGTGGTGCTGTTGGCGGTCGTCCTCAGACTCGCCAGATTCTCCTGCGTCACCATGAAGGACGGCATGTTCCAGGGCATGCCGAGCCCCTTCGGGGCGCTGACGGTCGTCTCCATCGTCCTGCTGGAGCTGCCGTTCATCCCGACCCTGCTGGCGATCATCGGTACGGCATGGCTGATGGTGAGCCGGGTCGAGTACCCCAAGCCCCGCGGCGTCCTCGCGGTGGCGATGCTCGGCTGGATCGTCTCCGCGATGGGGCTGCTCGCGGCCTGGGCGTTCGACGCGCCCGGCGGCCAGCTGCTGCTCCAGACCGGCTGCGCGCTCCAGGTGGTGCTGGGCGCGGTGATCCCGCTGTTCGCCACCGCGCGCCGGGTGAACACCTTCCGCTACAACCGGCGGGAGGCCAGGGCGGCGCAGCTGCCCTAGGGTCTTCCCTTCGGATCAGCCGGATCGGCCGGGGACGGCGACCTTTGTACGAGGCCGGGGCCCGGGACACCTGAGGTGTCCCGGGCCCCGGCCTCTCGCATGCCTTCTTCGGCCTGTTGTCCCCTCCCGGCGGGCGCCGGCTTCTGGGAGCATCGGCGGTCATGGCAGCAGGGGGAACGCTCCACGAACTGTTCGACGAGGGGATACGGGCCGCCGGACGGGACCGTACCGCCGTGATCACCGACCGTGTCCGGCTGTCCTACGGGCAGCTCGACATCCGGGCCAACCGGCTGGCCCGCCATCTGACCGAGACCGCGGATATCGGGCCCGGGGACCTGGTCGCGATCCGGACGCTCCGGGTCCCCGATGTGATCGTCGCGGCGCTGGCCGTGCTGCGGACCGGGGCGGCCTTCACCGTGGTGTCCCCCGGGGACCGTGAGCCCGCCGAGCTGGCCGGCGCCCGGGCGGTCGTCAGCCATCGCGTCCACTCCGGGCGGCTCGTGCCGTCCCTCACCCGGCCCCTGGTCTTCCTGGACGGGGACTCGGCCGCGATCGACGCCCGGTCGGACGCGCCCCTCGACCCGCCCGCGGGCCCGGATGCGGCGCTGCTGTTCACGGCGGGCACCACGGGCCCGCCGCGCGCCGTGCCCGTATCGCACGCCCGTCTCCGCGCCGCGTACACGGCCTGGGCCGAGGTCTTCCGGCTCGGGACCGGCGACCGGGTCCTGGTCACGGCGGCGCCCGACACGGCCGCCTTCACGGCCGCCCTGGTCCGCGTGCTGGGCGCGGGCGCGACGCTGGTCCTGAGCGCCCGGGAACCGTACGACGTCGCCGATACGGACCCCGTGACCGCCGACTCCCTCACGGCCGGTCCCGGCGGCCCGCCGGACGGGCTGCGACTGCTGGTCGTCGGCGGGGAGCGGGTCCGGCTGGCCGACCATGTGGCGCTGGAGCGGCGGCTGGCGCCCGGGGCGCGGCTGATCGGTCTCTACGGCCCGGCGGAGGTCACGGGGTGCGGTACGTGGTTCGAGACGGCGCAGCTGACCGGGCCGGTACGCGAGCCCGGGCGGCACGCGTACCTGGGGCGCCCGTTCACCGGGGTCACGGTCGAGCTGCGCGGCAAACGGATCTGGCTGACCCCGCCCGACGGCGGCGACGCGGTCCCCACCGGCGATCAGGGACGCGTCGACGGCGACGGGCCGCTGGAGTTCCTCGGCCGGGCCGCCGACCGCTTCAAGGCGGGTGGCCGTACGGTCGACCCGTACCGGGTGGAGGCCGCGCTGGTCGCCCATCCCGCGATCCGGGACGCCCTGGTCGGCCCGGGCGGATCGGCGGGCGACCGCCCGATCGCGCATATCGTGGCCGAGCCGGGACACACCCCCGACGAGCCCCTGGTCCGCGCGTTTCTCGCGACGACGGGGCACGGGGCGGAGACCCCGGCGGTGGTGGTACGGATCGCCGCGCTCCCCCGGACCGCGGCGGGCCGTCTCGACCGGGGCGCCCTCACCCGCCCGGCGCCCCGGCCCGGGGCGCGCTCCGGCCGGATCGTGTCCAGCGGCAAGGGCGCGCCGCTGACCCCGGACGAGACCCTCCAGTCGGTCGCCGGACCCGTGGCGCTCATCGCCCTGGTGGTGTCCGTGATGCTCACGGACGTCCTGTGGCCCGGATCCACGGACCTGGCGATGGTCCCGGACCCGTGGGCCTGGTTCTTCCGCGGCCTGTACGCCGCCGAACACCTGGCCTTCGCCGCGGGCGTCGGCTTCCTGATCGCGGGCCGCACGATGATGCCCCGGCACGCCGCGCCCAGGTCGCTGACGGCCGCCGCCCATCTGGCGATCGTCTATCTGCTGGCGTCCTGGTGGCCCCAGGACAACTTCTACCGCCTGGCGGCCAAGGACGACTGGGACCGCCAGGCCGCGCTGGTCTACGCCTTCAACATCCCCATGATGCTCGCCGCGGCGGTGGTGGCGCTCTGGGCGTCCTTCGCGGGCTTCCGCGAACGGGAGGAGGGCTAGGCCGTCTCTGGGGGATCGTGCCGGGCCTGCGGGGTCCGGCGACGCTCCCCCGCCCCCTCAGACGCGCAGCGCCCGGCACTCCGCCCGTACCAACGCGTCCACCGCCGCCAAGTGGTCGGCCGTCGGCGCGGCCAGTGCCACGCCCACATACGGTTCCGGCTCGTACGCCGCCGTCGGGATCGTGGGGACGAGGACCGTGCCGATCGCGGCGCAGCGCGCCGCGAGCCGCTCCAGGAAGGCGATCAGCTCCGCGTCCGGCAACCGCGCGCCCAGCGGTACCCGGTCGACGGTCCTGACGAGCGGCAGCCCGTCCGCCACCTCCGCCAGCCTTCGGTGGATCATGAACGCCGCCGAAGGACCGGTCAGCCGCAGATTGGTCTCCGTGGGCGCGAGCTGCCCGGTGCCGTCCGCCACGAAGTCGACGTCGAACCAGCCCCGGTAGCCCGTGGCGGCGAGTTCGCGCCCGACGGCACGGCCGAAGCGCGCGGCGCGGTCCGCCGTGTCGTCGGGTACGGCCCCGGGGCCTACGGTCGCGCCCCCGTAGGCCGTACCGTCCATGGTCATCGCGGCCACGCCGACGTCGTGGACCGTGCCCGCCGCGTCGACCAGGCCGTCGTAGGTGGGGTGGCCGCCGCCGGTGACGTACTCCTCCAGCAGCAGCGGCCCCCTGGGCAGGGAGCGGGCGCGGGGCCGCGCGGTGTGGACGACGGTGCCCGAGCCGCCCGCGCCGTGTTCGGTCTTGGCGACCGTGCCGGCGCCCGCGCGGGCCCTGGCGGCGATCAGCCGGGCGGCGGCCCGCCGGTGGGGCGGGGTCCAGCGGTCGGGTACCCGGATCCCGGGGTGGCCGGGCGCCAGGCGGGTGAAGAGTTCGTGGGAGGCCAGCTTGGACTCGTACCGCAGGGCGCCCGGTGGAAGGGGTGTCCCGGTGAGCGCGGCGACGGCCGGGGTGTGGCCCCAGGCGACGACGGGGGTGCCGTGCCAGCGCTCCCCCAGGCCGCCCCGGGCGACGAGGGCCGCCTCGGTGGTCTCGTCGTAGACCTCCACGGACGACCACCGCAGGCGGCGGGCGACGAACGCGAGCCAGCCATCGGGGACCCGGCGCGGCAGGACGACGGCGGCGGGGTGGAGTCCGGTGAAGGCGGCGAGACAGGCGTAGTGGGCGGCGGCCTCCCGCCCACGCCCGGTGGCGTCCCGGCGCCGCGCGGGCACCGGCGGGCCGAACTGTCCCTGGAACTCGGCGACGTTCCCGAGGTGGACCGCGCGCCGTCCGCCCGCCCAGGCGCGGGCCCAGCCGGGCCGGACGGGGACCGGGACCGTCAGGGCGGGCAGCGGAGCGCCGGCCGTGCCGGGTACGGGGCGGGCGCCGAGGGCCCGGTAGAACCCGACGGCGTGGGGGTCGGACTCGACGGTGAGACCGGTGAAGCCGAGCGCCCCGGCCTCCTCGACGAGATGGGCGTACAGCGCCCGGCCGAGCCCGGCGCCCATCGCGTACGGCGCCACGAACAGCAGGCCGATCCGGCCGTGCGGGGGTGTGCCGTCGAGGCCGGCGACCCCGGCGAACTCCCCGTCCAAGTCCTCGGCGACGACGATCCGCCGCCTCGGGACGTCGGCGGCCGTGACGGTCAGTTCGTCCCGGCAGGCGGCGAGGAACGCGTCGTCGTACCCCCAGTGGGCCTTGGAGGCGAGGACGAGCGCCGTGGCGGCGCTCGCCTCGGCCTCCGTGGGCCGGGCGGGACGGATCCACACCCTCGGTGTCCTCTCGCGAGACGGCGGACGACCCGACCCGTTCAGGTGAAGTCGGGTCGGGTCGGGTCAGGTCAGGAAGTCCCGGGCGATGTCCTCGGCGACCCGTTCCAGCAGTTCGCCCGCGTGGGTCATACAGCGTTCGGGGTCGGGTTCGACGGCCAGGAGGGGGTAGGCCCGGCGGATCCCGGCCCTGCCGAGCTCCTCCGGGGGCAGGGCGAGCCGCCCGCAGACGGCGACCACGTCGACCCCTCGCGCGCGGGCCGCGGCGGCGACCCCGGCCGGGGCCTTGCCGTGCAGGGTCTGGGCGTCGAGGGAGCCCTCTCCGGTGATGACCAGGGTGGCGCGGGCCAGCGCCGGGGCGAAGCCCAGGACGTCGAGGAGGACCTCGATACCGGGGCGGAAGACCGCGCCGAGCGCGACGAGCGCGCCGTAGCCGACGCCTCCGGCGGCGCCCGCGCCGGGCGCGTCGGCGAACTCCGGGCCGAGGACGTCCGCGTAGTGGGCCAGGGCCCGGTCGAGCGCGGCGACTTCGGCGGGTCCCGCGCCCTTCTGCGGCCCGTAGACGGCGGCGGCGCCCTCGGGCCCGGTCAGCGGATTGTCGACGTCGCTCGCGAGCACCAGATCGATGTCCCGGAGCCTTGGGTCGAGCCCGGTCAGATCGGCGGTGGCGAGGGCGGTCAGCGCCCCGCCGCCGGGTGGCAGGGGGGTGCCTCCGGCGTCCAGCAGCCGGGCGCCGAGGGCGGTGAGCAGGCCGGCGCCGCCGTCGGTGCCGGCGCTGCCGCCGATGCCGAGTACGACGGTCGCGGCGCCCGCGTCGAGCGCCGCGCGGACCAGTTCGCCGCAGCCGTGGCTGGTCGCCGTCAGGGGGGCGAACACACCGTCGGGGAGGAGCTGGAGCCCGGAGGACTCCGCGAGTTCGAGGACCGCGGTGCCGTCCCGCAGGGCGTAAGCGGCGGTCACCGGCTCCCCGAGCGGCCCGGTGACGCGTACCGTACGCCGCTCGAATCCGGCGGCCACCGCGGCCGCGACCGTGCCGTCGCCGCCGTCGGCGACGGGCAGGGACTCCACGTCGAGGCCGGGCACGACCCGCCGCAGCCCCGTCGTCACCCGTTCGGCGACCTGTACCGCCGTGAGGGATCCTTTGAATTTGTCAGCCGCGACGAGCACCCTGGGAGCGCCCGCGGGCTGGTTCACTGCGCCGTCCGTCACCTTGCGTCCTTTGCTGTCGAACAGGCAGTCGCGCCGGTGCGACCCTATCGGGGCGCCGGCGGCGCCGACCAGAGCGTGACGGGGCCCGAACGGCCCCCGGCCGCGCGGACGGGCCGCCCCGAACGGGTACACGGCCGGTATGAACACCACGAACGAAGCCGCGGGCGCGGACGGGCTCGCCGACCGGGTCCTCGGCGGCTGGCTGGGCCGGATCGCGGGCAATATGCTCGGCAAACCCGTCGAACGCGGCGACTACTGGACGCGTGGGCGCATCGACGCCTACCTGCGCCGGACGGACGCGCTGCCGCTCACCGACTATCTGCCACCGCCCCCGGCGGACGCGGCGCCCGGCGAGTTCGAGCTGCGGCCCGAGTGGCGGGAGTGCGTACGGGGGCGGGTGCGCGGCAGTTGCCGGGACGACGACGTGGACTACACGATCCTGGGGCTGCATCTGCTGGAGACGTACGGCTTCGGGTTCGATACCGAACAGCTGGGGCGGGTGTGGCTGGAGCGGTTGCCGTATCTCCAGACGTTCACGGCGGAACGAGTGGCGTACCGCAATCTGGTGAACGGCGTCGAGCCGCCGGAGACCGCCGGGCACGACAATCCGTACCAGGAGTGGATCGGCGCGCTGATCAGGGCGGATATCTACGGCTTGACGAGTCCGGGCGATCCGGCCGGGGCGGCGGCCCTGGCGCGGCGGGACGCGGCGCTCTCCCACCGGGCCAATGGTGTGTACGGGGCGATGTGGGCGGCGGCGACGGTCGCCGCGGCGTTCACCGCGGACGGGCCGCGGGCGGCGGTCACGGCGGGCCTGGCCACCGTCCCCGCGGACTCCCGGCTGGCGCGGACCGTACGGCACACGGTCGCGCTCCACGACTCGGGCGCCGACTGGTCAGCGACGCTCGACGAGATGGAGCGGCGCACGGCCGGTCTCGGCTGGATCCACGTCGTACCGAACGCCGCCGTCCTGACCGCGGGACTGCTGTACGGGGCGGGCGACTTCACCCGGACGATCGCGCTGACCGTCCGCGGCGGGCTCGACACCGACTCCAACGGGGCGACCGCGGGCTCGGTCGCGGGTGTGCTGTGCGGCGCGGCCCGGCTGCCCGCCCGGTGGACCGAGCCCCTGGAGGACCGGGTGCGTAGCGCCGTCTTCGGTTTCGACGGGGTACGGATCTCCGAACTCGCCCGCCGTACGGTCCGTCTGACGGCGGAACGGACGGCGACCGGCCGTGCGGCCGTGGTGTCCGGGTGACGAAAGTGGCCGGGGTGACCGGGGTGATCATGGTTTCGGGGCGGACCGTCCCGGAACGGGAGAATCCGTGAACGCTCGCCCGTGAAATTGCATCGGAACCGGAATCCGGGCCCCGTAACCCCTGGGTGTGCACCTAGGCTGCGGGGGTGACCACGGATCATGACAGCGACAGCGCGTACAGCGCCTATATCGCCACCCTGCCCCGTGTCCTGTCCGCCGCGGGGATACTGCTCCGGGACGAACTGGGCCGACTGCTCGTCGTCGAGCCCAATTACCGCGACGGCTGGGCGCTGCCCGGCGGCACGGTCGAGTCGGACGGCGGCGAGACGCCGCGTGAGGCCGCTCGGCGCGAGACGCTGGAGGAGATCGGGCTCGACGTGGAACCGGGCAGGTTGCTGGCGGTCGACTGGGTACGCGGCCCGCTGCGGCCGCCGATCGTGGCCTATCTGTACGACGGCGGAGTCCTGTCCCCCGGGACGCTGGACGCCATCCGCCTCCAGGAGGACGAGCTGCTGTCCTGGCGGCTGATCGACCGGAAGCACGTCCCCGACTATCTCCTGCCGCCCCTCGGTCACCGGGTCGCGGCGGCGCTGGACGCGCTGGACTCGGGGTGCGGGGCGGTCGAGCTGGTGGACGGGCATCCGCTCCGCTGAGCGGGGCGGGGGATGCGGAGCCCACGGTCGATCCGATCCGATCCGATCCGATCCGGTCCGATCCGGTCCCGGCCCGGCGGCCGGTGCGGGAATTCCCTTGCCGCCGGGCGGTGTTGACATGATCGACAGCGCCGCACGGCGACAGCGGACCGCGACCGGTCCCGCGGTGGTACGCCGGTGAAGCGGCCCGAGAACGGGGAGGCACGACATGGCCGGTGACACGGCGATCATCTTCCGGTCCGAGGAGCCCGGTGACCCGGGCGATCCGGGCCGGGACCCGGCCCCGGTCCGTACCGGGCCCGACGGCGCGGCCACCCATATCCTCACCGCGCCGACCCCGGCCGCCGCGGCGGCCCTCGCCGCCGAGTACGCGGACCGCGGGACGACGACCGTCGAACTGTGCGGCGCGACGGGCTATCCGTGGGTCGCGGAGGTCGAGGCCGCCGTCCGGGGCCGGGCCCGGGTCGGGACGGTGCTCTACGGCTTCGAGTCCCTGATCGACGTCGCCCGCTACAAGGAGCGGGCGATCGCGGGCGAGGCGCTGCGGGATCTGTTCCTGTACGTCCAGCCGGGCGCGGATCCGGCGAAGGACCGGTTCGTCCGCACGGCGGGCCCGAGCACCTCGACGTACGTCGCCGTACCGGAGGCGTCGGCGGGTGCGGCGGTCGCGGCCGAGTTCGCGGACTCCGTCCAGTTGATCGAGTTGTACGGCGGCTGGGACGGTCCTTCGGCGGCGGCGGTGATCCGGGCGGTGGACGAACGCGTCCCGGTCGGTGTCGCGGTCCACTCGGCTCCGCCGCCGGCGGGCTGACGGCGTTACGGGGCCGCGCGGCCGGTGAAAGCCGTTCGCGCGGACCCCGCTCGCCTGTTTAGGGTCGCGGTATGACTCTCGTCGCCCTGCTCAGCGGTGCGGGCATCTCCACCGACTCCGGGATCCCCGACTACCGAGGCCCGAACGGCCTGTGGCGGCGCGATCCCGAGGCCGAGAAGCTCGTCACGTACGACACCTACATGGCCGATCCGGAGATCCGCCGCCGCTCGTGGCGGATGCGCCGGGACAACGCCGCGCGCGGCGCCCGGCCGAACGCGGCGCATCTCGCGGTCGCCGAGCTGGAGCGGCGGCCGGGGATCGCGGTCCGGGTGATCACCCAGAACGTGGACGGTCTCCACCAGGCCGCGGGCCTGCCCGACCGCAAGGTCCTCGAACTCCACGGCACCACGCACTCCGTGGTCTGCACGGGCTGCGGCGCCCGTTCGGCTATGACGGAGGCGCTGGCCCGGGTCGACGCGGGCGAGGCGGACCCGGCGTGCCGGTCGTGCGGCGGGATCCTCAAGTCCGCGACGGTCATGTTCGGCCAGCCGCTGGACTCGGAGGTGCTGGCCCGGGCGGTGGCGATCGCGAAGGCGTGCGAGATCTTCATCGCGGTGGGCAGCAGCCTCCAGGTGCAGCCCGCGGCGTCCCTGACGGGGATGGCGGCGGAGGCCGGGGCGCGGGTCTCCATCGTGAACGCCGAGCCGACCCCGTACGACCCGGTCGCGCACGAGATCGTCCGCGACCCGATCGGCACGGCGCTGCCGGAGCTGCTGCGCCGGGTGGCCGACGAGGCCGGCGGTCCCGGGGACGCCTGACGCCGCGCCCGGAGGGCCCCGGAAACCGTCGGGCGTCCGTCATCAGTCGTCCGTCAGTCGTCGGCGTCCGGGGCCATGCCGGAGGCGCGCGCGATGCCGTCGACCTCCAGCCGGTCCGTACGGTCCTGGTCCTCCCGGCCGTCGATCCGGTCGCGCAGATCGCGCAGCCGGTCGGGGTCGGCGGCCATGTCGGGCGGAACGAGGGACATGACCTCCTTGGCGTGCTCGCCGTCGCCGAGCCGGGCCACGACATGGTCTGCCCGGTCCTCGTGGCCGGGGCGCATCGCGCCGATCAAGCCGATGAGCTGGAGCAGTTCCTGCCGTACCTCGGCGGTGAACAGCTCCTTCTCCTCGTCGTCGAGGCTGAGCCTGGCCGTACCGCCGCCCTGGGCGGCCCACAGCCGGACGACTTCCATCAACAGCCGGAACTGGGGCTCGGGCATCCGGGCCCGCAGTGTGTCGACGTAGAGCAGATAGCGCCGCAGCGCCAGTTCCTCCCCCGGTTCGTTCGCCTCCGCCACGACCTTCCCCCTCTCACCACCGGGCCCGGTGACCGGACCGCCGGTTCCACGGAGGGTGTCTGCCCGGCCGTGCCGCTGTCGACACGGCTCCTGGACCGACACGAAGTCCTAGAACAAGGCGTCCTCGGTCCCCGTGCGGCCCGACTCGAAGGCGAGCAGCCGCTGTTTGCGGTCGAGTCCGCCGCCGTAGCCGATGAGGTTTCCGGTCGAGCCGATCACCCGGTGGCAGGGGACGATGATGCTGATCGGGTTCTTGCCGTTGGCGAGGCCGACCGCGCGGGAGGCGTTGGGGTTGCCGAGGTCCTCGGCGAGTTCGCCGTAGGTGAGGGTCTCGCCGTACGGGATGCCCAGCAGCCGCTCCCAGACGCGGCGCTGGAAGTCGGTGCCCAGGAGCCGCATCGGCAGGTCGAACTCGGTCAGTTCACGGGCGAAGTACGCGTCGAGCTGCCGGATCGTCTCCCCGAAGGGTTCCGTCGCGCGCCCGCCGAAGGTCTCGTCCGCGGGGCGGTGGCGCTGCTCGGTCATATAGAGGGCGCTGAGGACGCCGTCGGTGGCCACGAGGGTGAGCGGCCCGTACGGGCTGTCGATCACCGTGTGCTGCCGGACGGCGCCGGTCGTGCTCTTCATGCGGGGACCTTCTCGTCGTGCGGGAGGTGGTTGATGGGGTGGTCGTCGGTGGCCCACAGGTACTGGACGGCGTAGGCGCGCCAGGGCCGCCAGGCGGCGGCGTGCGCGGTGAGCGCGGCCGGGGTGGCGGGCAGGCCGAGGCCCGCGGCGGCGCGGCGGGTGCCGAGGTCGGTGGGGAGGAAGGCGTCCGGGTCGCCGAGCGCGCGCATGGCGATCACCTCCACGGTCCAGGGGCCGAAGCCGGGGAGCGCCGACAGTCCGGCCCTGGCCTCCTCCCAGTCGCTGTCCACGCCGAGGGCGAGGGCGCCGTCGGCGAGGGCGGACACGAGGGTGGTCAGCGTCGTGCGTCTGCTGCGGGGCAGGGCGAGGGCCTCGGGGTCGAGTCCGGCGAGCGCCTCGGGCGTCGGGAAAAGCCGGGTGAGGCCGCCCTCCGGGTCGTCGACGGGTTCGCCGTGGGCGGTGACCAGTCGGGCCGCGTGAGTCCGGGCGGCGGCGGTCGACACCTGCTGGCCGAGGACCGCGCGGACGGCGAACTCGGCCGCGTCCACGGTCCTCGGGACACGGCGCCCCGGGGCCTTGTCCACCAGCGGGCGCAGCAGGGGGTCGGTCCTCAGCTGCTCGTCGACGGCGACCGGGTCGGCGTCGAGGTCGAGCAGCCAGCGGCAGCGGCTGATGGCGATCGTCAGATCGCGGGTGTCGGTGAGCAGCAGCCGGCAGGCGATGTGGTCCGGGCGCGGGGCGAGGGCGACGACGCCGGTGCCGTACGGCAGCCGGAGGGTGCGCCGGTACGCGCCGCCGCGCCACTCCTCCACGCCGGGGACGGCGGTCGCGGCGAGATGTCCGAAGAGGTTGTCGGGGTTGAGGGGCGTCCGGAACGGCAGCCGGAGCGTGATCACCCCGGGGGTGCCGGGGCCGGCGCCGTTCGCCCCGCGGGCCCCGGGGCGGCGGGCGGCCCGGGTCCGCAGCTCGCCCGGGGCGAGGGCGAAGACCTCGCGGACGGTGCCGTTGAAGGTACGGATCGAGGAGAAGCCCGCGGCGAAGGCGATCTCCGCCATGGGCAGAGCGGTGGTCTCGATCAGTACCCGGGCGGTCTGGGCCCGCTGGGCGCGCGCGAGGGCGAGGGGTCCCGCGCCCAGTTCGGCGCGGAGCTGGCGCTCGATCTGCCGGGTGGAGTAGCCGAGCCGGGACGCGAGCCCCGGAACACCGTCACGGTCGACGACGCCGTCCCGGATGAGCCGCATGGCCCGCGCCACGGTGTCCGCGCGGGCGTTCCACTCGGGCGACCCCGGGCTGGTGTCGGGCCGGCACCGCTTGCACGCCCGGAACCCGGCCTGCTGACAGGCGGCGGCGCTGGGGTAGAACGTCATGTTCTCCGGCTTCGGGGGGACGACCGGGCAGCTCGGGCGGCAGTAGATCCTCGTGGTCAGTACGGCGGTGAAGAACCAGCCGTCGAAGCGGGCGTCCTTCGACTGCACGGCGCGTACGCACCGCTCGGTGTCGGTGTGCATGCCTCCAGGATCCCCCACCCGGGCGCACCGGGCTGGCGAGAATCCGACATGGCCCTCGGGGCCCGGTTCTTCCCCTCCCGCGCCCGGGCCTGGCCCGGGCCACGGGTAGCCGAGGCGCTGGAGGCCCCCCGGAGGGTCAGAGCGCCGTGGCGGCGACGGCGGCGGAGAACTCCTCGTAGGCGTACTCGTCGAACAGGACGAAGCGGACCTCCGTCACCGGCGGGCGCGCCGACTCGCGGACCGTCCGGACCGCGATGCGCGCCGCCTCGTCCATCGGCCAGCCGTAGATGCCCGTGGAGATCGCCGGGAAGGCGACCGTCCCGGCGCCCAGCTCGGCCGCGAGCCGCAGCGACTCGCGGTAGCAGGAGGCGAGCAGTCCGCCGCGGTCGTGCTCGCGCGACCAGACGGGTCCGGGAGTGTGGATCACGTGGCCCGCCGCCAGCCGGCCGGCCGTCGTCGCCACGGCCTGCCCGGTGCGCAGGCCCTTGCCGTAGTGCGATGCCCTCAGCTTCCGGCAGGCCGCGAGGATCTCGGGACCGCCCGCGCGGTGGATCGCGCCGTCGACCCCGCCGCCGCCGAGGAGGGAGGTGTTCGCGGCGTTGACGATGACGTCGGCGTGCTGTTCGGTGATGTCTCCGCGCACGAGGACGATGGCGGGTCGCTGGCTCATGGCGTCATCATCCCACCGCCCACCGACAGTTCGGCACACGACCGCCGGGCTCCGCCGCCCCGGTTCAGCCCGCCGCGGACGCCGCGCGCAGCCGCCGCCAGACCGCTTTGGCGGCCCAGTGTCCGGACATCCCGTGGACTCCCGGCCCCGGTGGGGTCGCGGCCGAGCAGAGGAAGACGGCCGGGTGGGCGGTGGCGTACGGGACCCGGGCCAGCTTGGGCCGCAGGACCGTCTGGAGTCCCGAAAAAGCGCCGCAGGCGATGTCACCGCCGACGTAGTTCGCGTTGTGCGCGGCGAGCCGCGGCGGTCCCGCGACGGCACGGGCGAGGACGAGATCGCGGAAGCCGGGCGCGAAGCGTTCGATCTGACGCTCGATCATCTCGGTGGCGTCGCCCTCCCAGCGGGCGGGGACATGTCCGTACGCCCAGAGGATGTGCTTGCCCTCCGGGGCGCGGGAGGGGTCGACGAGTGTCGGCTGGGAGGTGATGAGGAACGGTGTCCGCGGATCGCGCCCCGTGACGGCGGCCTGGAGGGCGGCCTCGATCTCGCCGGCCGTCGGGCCGATGTGGACGGTCCCGGCGGACCGGGGCTCCTTCGCGGTCCACGGTACGGGGCCGGACAGCGCGTAGTCGATCTTGAAGACGGAGGCGCCGTAGCGGTAGCGGTCGTACGCGCCGCCCAGCCCGGCGATCCTGGCCAGGGCGGTCGGTGAGGTGTCGAAGACGTATGTCCGCGCGGGCGGGAGTTCGTCCAGCCGCTTCACCTCGACACCGGTGTGGATCGTGCCGCCCAGATCGCGGATGTACGCGGCGAGCGCGTCGGAGATCGCCTGCGAGCCGCCGCGCGGCAGCGGCCAGCCGCGTTCGTGCGCGGCGAGCGCGAACATCATCGCGATGCCCGTCGTGGCGACGCCCGAGGTGGAGGCGATGGCATGGGCGGCGAGCCCCGCGAGGAGCCCGCGCGCCTTGTCGCCGTCGAAGCGCCGCATCGTCCAGGTCGCGGGCCGGAGCGCCGTGAGCCCGAAGCGGGCGAAGCGGTACGGGTCGCGGGGCAGCCCCTCCCAGGGGGTGCGCAGGAAGTCCGCCGCGAGATCGTCCCAGTGTCCGAGGTAGGGCTCGACCAGCCGCCGGTACGCGCCCGCGTCGCGGGGCCCCAGGGACATGGCGCTCTCCCCCACGGAGCGGGTGAGCACGGCGGCGGTCCCGTCCGGGAAGGGATGGGCGAGCGCCACCTCGGGGTGCAGCCACTCCAGCCCGTACCGCGCCAGCGGCATCGCGGAGAACGCGGGCGAGCCGATGCCGAGGGGGTGCACGGCGGAGCACGGATCGTGCCGGAACCCCGGCAGGGTCAGCTCCTCGGTCCGCGCGCCGCCGCCGACGGTGTCGAGGGCCTCGAACACGGCGACGGAGAAACCGCGACGGGCCAGCTCGGCGGCGGCGGTGAGTCCGTTGGGCCCCGCGCCCACGACGACGGTATCGAGCATAGACGGCACCTCAGCCACTCCCTCCGTCAGCCGACAACCGGCTCCCCCCAGGGTATTCCGCCCCGCCGCGCGCCCCCGGGCGGGGTTGCCTTCCTGGCGCGCCCGGCGGCTCGGGCGTCAGACGCGGAGGGCCTTCAGGACGCGCGCCGCCGTGGCGGCGTCGCGGGCCGCGGTGAAGGGGAGCGCGTTGGCGCCGCCGATGGCGAACGGCTCGCCGTCGAGCGTCAGATGCGCCCCGCCCGCCTCGGTGACCAGCAGGAGCCCCGCCGCGTGGTCCCACGCCGCTTCCCAGGAGAAGGCGACGGCGTCCAACGCGCCCCGGGCGACGGCCAGGTACTCCAGTCCGGCGGAGCCGCAGGGCCGGGCGCGGAAGCCCGGCGCCCGGAGGCCCAGGAGCGCCTTCTTCTGGTCGTCGGTGGTGTAGTCGGGGTGCGACGTGGCGACGTCGAGGACCGCGTCCGCCGCCGGCGCCCCGGAGCGCAGGGCCGCCCCGTCCAGATACGCGCCACCGCCCCGTACCGCCGTGGCGAAGGTGTCGAGCGCGGGGGCGTAGGTCCACGAAGCGAGCAGTTCACCCCGGTGGGCGAGCGCCACGAGCGTGCAGAAGCCGTCCTCGCCGCGGACGAACTGGCGGGTGCCGTCGACCGGGTCGACGATCCAGACGGGCGCGTCGCCGGTGACGGCGCCGTACACGGCGGGGTCGGCGTGCACGGCCTCCTCGCCGACGACGACGGAGCCGGGCAGCAGCCGGGTCAGCGCGGCGGTGAGGTGCTCCTCGGCGAGCCGGTCGGCGGTGGTGACCAGATCGTGGGGGCCGCTCTTCTCGACGACGTCGTCCGCGGCCAGTTGCCGGAACCTCGGCATGATCTCGGCGGCCGCCGCCTTGCGCAGCGTCTCCTCGACATCGGACAGGTCCCCGGTGAGAAAGTCATCGATCATATGTCCAGCTAAGCACGTCCATGCAGGTGACCGGCGTGCGATCGGCGGTCCGCAACCCGAAGTTCACCACGAATCGGTCACATGTTCGCCACCGGGCGGCGGGCCGCCCCCGGTCAGGTCGCGGGAACAACACTCTCCGGGAGACCGTTGACGTCGACGGCAGGACCCGGTGGTGGGAACGGTGGAGGCGCGCGGTGCACGGAGAGTACAAGGTCCCCGGCGGCAAGCTGGTGGTGGTCGATCTGGCGGTCGAGGACGGCCGGCTGAAGGACGTCCGGGTGAGTGGTGACTTCTTCCTGGAACCGGACGATGCCATCGAGCTGATCGACACGGCGCTGGAGGGCGCTCCCGCCGATACCGACACCCCGGGTCTGACGGCCAGGATCGACGCGGCGCTGCCCGCGTCGGCCGTCCTGTTCGGCTTCTCGTCGGAGTCCGTGGCGATCGCGGTGCGCCGGGCGCTGGCCCAGGCCACGGACTGGCGCGACTACGACTGGCAGCTGATCCACGAGCCGCCGCAGTCCCCGGCCCTGCATATGGCGCTGGACGAGGTGATCACGGCCGAGGTCGCGGCCGGTCGGCGCCCGCCGACGCTGCGGGTGTGGCAGTGGGACGCCCCGGCGGTGATCATCGGCAGTTTCCAGTCGCTGCGGAACGAGGTCGACCCGGAGGGCGCGGCCCGGCACGGGGTGACGGTGGTCCGGCGGATCTCCGGCGGCGGCGCCATGTTCGCGGAGCCGCAGAGCACCATCACGTACTCCCTCTCGGTCCCGGACTCCCTGGTGTCGGGGCTGTCGTTCGCCGACTCGTACGCCTATCTGGACGACTGGGTGCTCGGCGCCCTCGGGGACATGGGCATCCGCGCCTGGTACCAGCCGCTGAACGACATCGCGACGGAGATCGGGAAGGTCGCGGGGGCCGCGCAGAAGCGGATGGTCGGCCCGGGCGGCGGTCCCGGCGCGGTGCTGCACCATGTGACGATGGCGTACGACATCGACGCCGACAAGATGACCGAGGTGCTCCGCATCGGGCGGGAGAAGCTCTCCGACAAGGGCACCAAGAGCGCGAAGAAGCGGGTGGACCCGCTGCGGCGGCAGACCGGGCTGGCGCGCGAGGCGGTGATCGAGCGGATGATCGAGTCGTTCCGGGCGCGGTACGGCCTGTCGGCGGGCAAGGTGACCGACGGGGAGCTGGCGCGGGCCGAGGAACTGGTGCGGACGAAGTTCGGCCACGAGGAGTGGACGACCCGCGTCCCGTAACGGCCGGCGGGGGCCGGCTCGCGTCACCGGCCCGCCAGCGCCGGAATGACCTCCTCCGCATAGCTGTCGATCACGGTCTCCCTGGCGTCGTGCATGGCGTAGACGGCGAAGTGGTCGACCCCGAGGTCCCGCAGCTCCCGCAGCTTGGCGATATGCGCGTCGACGGGTCCCAGGACGCAGAAGCGGTCCACCACCTCGTCGGGCACGAAGTCCGCCGACGGGTTCCCGGCCCGGCCGTGGTGACCGTAGTCGTAGCCGTGCCGGGCCCGGATGTACGAGGTGAGGGCCTCGGGCACCAGATCGGAGTGCTCCCCGTAGCGGGCGACCAGGTCGGCGACGTGGTTGCCGACCATCCCGCCGAACCAGCGGCACTGGTCCCGGGCGTGGGCGAGATCGTCGCCGATGTACGCGGGCGCGGCGACGCAGATCGTGATCGTGTCCGGGTCGCGGCCCGCATCGGCGGCCGCCGCCCGGACGGCGGCGATCATCGTCCGGGTCAGATACGGGTCGGCGAGCTGGAGGATGAAGCCGTCGGCCTTCTGTCCCGCCAATGCCAGAGCCTTCGGCCCGTACGCCGCCATCCAGACGGGCAGCCGGGCGCCGTCCGGGACCCACGGCAGCCGTAGCGGCTGGTCGCCGACGACGGCCTCGCGGCCCTCGGCCAGGTCGCGGATGACATCGATCGCCTCGCCGAGCCGGGCGAGGGTGTTGGGTCTGCGGCCCGCGACCCGCATCGCGGAGTCGCCGCGGCCGATGCCGCAGACCGTGCGGTTGCCGTACATGTCGTTGAGGGTGGCGAAGGTGGAGGCGGTGACCTCCCAGGTCCGGGTGCCGGGGTTGGTGACCATGGGGCCGACGACCAGCCGTTCGGTGTGGTCCAGGATCCGGCTGTGGATGACGAACGGCTCCTGCCACAGCACCGCCGAGTCGAAGGTCCAGCCGTGGGTGAAGCCGCCGCCTTCCGCGCGCCGCATCAGCTCGACGACGGCGGACGCGGGCGGATCGGTCTGGAGGACGAGTCCGAAGTCCATAAGCCTGTCCTTGGGTACGGGTGAGGTGCTGGTGAGGTACTGGTGAGGTGGGTGCGGTGAGGTGAGCGGTACGAGGGGTCAGTCGAGGTACTGACTGGTGGCGCGGGCGATGTACCGGCCGTGCCCGGCCCGGCCGGTATAGGTCCCCCGGTCGATGACGACCTCCCCGCGCGACAGCACGGTCTCCACCCGGCCGGTGACCCGTTTGCCCTCGTAGACGGAGTAGTCGACGTTCATGTGGTGGGTCTCGGCCGACAGGATCTGTGCCGTGCCGGGGTCGTAGATCACCACATCGGCGTCCGATCCCGGGGCGATGGTGCCCTTCTGCGGATAGAGGCCGAACATCCGGGCGGGGGCGGCACAGGCGATCTCGATCCAGCGGCGGCGCCCGATGTGCCCGTCGACGACGGCCTGGTGGAGGAGGTCCATCCGGTGCTCCACTCCCGGGAGCCCGTTGGGGATCTTGGAGAAGTCGCCCCGGCCCAGCTCCTTCTGTCCGGCGAAGCAGAAGGGGCAGTGGTCGGTGGAGACGACCTGGAGGTCGTCGGTGCGCAGGCCGCGCCAGAGCGCCGCCTGGTTCGCCTTGGGCCGCAGGGGTGTGCTGCAGACGTACTTGGCGCCCTCGAAACCGGGCTCCGCCAGCTCGTCAGTGGAGAGGAAGAGGTACTGCGGACAGGTCTCGCCGAAGACCGGCAGATCCTTGTCGCGGGCCGCGACGATCTCGGCGACGGCCTCCTCGGCCGAGACATGGACGACGTACAGCGGGGCGCCCGCGACCCGGGCCAGCTGGATCGCCCGGTGGGTGGCCTCGGCCTCCAGCAGCGCCTTGCGGACCTCCCCGTGGTAGCGGGGGTCGGTCCGGCCCGCGGCCAGGGCCTGTTCCACCAGGACGTCGATGGCGATGCCGTTCTCGGCATGCATCATGATCAGCCCGCCGTTGTCCGCGGCGCGCTGCATCGCCCGCAGGATCCGGCCGTCGTCGCTGTAGAAGACGCCCGGATAGGCCATGAAGAGCTTGAAGGAGGTGATGCCCTCCTCCACCAGCCGGTCCATCTCCCTGAGGGACGAATCGGTGACGTCGGAGAGGATCATATGGAAGGCGTAGTCGATCGCGCAGTTGCCGTCGGCCTTGGCGTACCAGGCATCGAGGCCCGCCCGCAGGGAGCGGCCGACGGACTGGATCGCGAAGTCGACGATCGTGGTGGTGCCGCCCCAGGCGGCGGCACGGGTCCCGGTCTCGAAGGTGTCGGCGGAGAAGGTGCCGCCGAACGGCATCTCCATATGGGTATGGGCGTCGACACCGCCCGGAACGACGTATTTGCCGGTGGCGTCGACGACCCGGTCGGCGGTCCACGCGTCGGCGGCGGCCGAGCCGTGGGTGGCGAGCGCGACGATCCGGCCGTCCTCGATCAGGACGTCGGCATGGGTCTCCTCGGCCGCGGTGACCACCAGTCCGCCGCGGATCAGGGTGCGGTTACTGCTCATGACGGGTGCGCTCCCTCTCGTACGCAGGGCTTCGAGACCGCCACCGCCACCGCTGTCGGCGACGGGCGACGACCGGCGGGCGACGAACGGCGGCCGGTGGACGGTGGACGGACGGTCCGCCCGACCGGTCGGACCGGGACGGACGGGGCGTCAGACGGCGCGCAGGGCCTGCTCGATCACGGCCGCGCCCTCCTCCGCCTCGGCGACGGTGAGGGTCAGCGGTGGGGCGATCCGCAGCACGCTGGTGTCGTGGCCGCCGCCCTTGCCGACGAGGAGTCCGCCCTCCCGGGCGGCTTCCAGCACGGCAGCGGTGGCCACCGGGTCGGCCAGGCCGGTACCGGGCCGGACGATCTCGATACCGATCATCAGGCCCCGGCCGCGCACCTCCCGGACGGCGGGTACCCCGGCGGTGATGCCGCGCAGCCGCTCGATGAGCAGTCCGCCGACCCGGCGGGCGTTGCCCTGGAGGTCGTGTTCCAGCAGATAGGAGAGGTTGGCCAGGCCCGCGGCCATGGTGACGGGCGAGCCGCCGAAGGTGGAGATGGAGTTGGCGTCGATGGCGTCCATGATCTCGGCGCGGGCGACGACACCGCCGACGGACATGCCGTTGGCGATGCCCTTGGCGAAGGTGACGAGGTCGGGCGGGCCGTTGCGGTCATGAGCTCCCCAGCCCCAGAAGTGGTCGCCGGTACGGCCCCAGCCGGTCTGCACCTCGTCGGAGATCCACAGCACGCCGTGCCGGTCGAGCACCTCGCGGAACGCGGCGTACAGCCCGTCGGGCGGCGAGGTGAAGCCCCCGACGCCCTGGATGGGCTCCGCGATCAGGGCGGCGGGTGGCCTGCCCTGGCCGATGAGGTCCTCCAGATCGGCGACGCACGCCTCGATGAAGCGGTCGTCGGTGAGGTGGGCGTACGGTCCCCGGGTGCGGACGCCGCCGTGGACGTACAGGGTCTGGAGCGGGGAGAGACCGGTCGGGGACCAGGCGCGGTTGCCGGTGATGCCCACGGACGAGAAGGACCGGCCGTGGTAGCTGTTGCGCATCGCGAGGATCTGCGGGGAGCCGCGGTACGCGGTGGCGAGGAGCAGGGCCGTGTCGGTGGCCTCGGTACCCGATGTGGTGAAGAAGACCCGGGCGTCGGGGATGCCGGAGAGCGCCGCGATCCGCTCGGCCAGCTCGATCATGGGCCGGTTGAGGTAGAGGGTCGACGAGTGGACGATCCGGCCGGCCTGTTCGCCGACGGCCCGGACGACCTCGGGCAGGGCGTGGGCGGTCATGGTGGTGAGGATGCCGCCGAAGAAGTCGAGGTACTTGTTGCCCTCGGTGTCCCAGACGTACCGGCCTTCGCCGTGGCTCAGTTCGATCGGGTCGGCGTAGTAGAGCGCGAGCCAGCCGGGCATGACGGCGCGGTGGCGGTCGTGGAGCGGGTTCGCGGCGGGCTTCGCCGCGGGTCTTCCGATCGGCGCCGCGGACGGTCCCGAGGCGGGTCCCGCGGCCCGTCCCGAGGTGGGGTTCGGGGCGTGGTTCGGGGCGTGGTTCACGGCCGCACCAGCCCTTCGTAGGCGTCGGGGCGCCGGTCGCGGTAGAAGGCCCACTGCTGCCGCACCTCGTCGATCAGGCCGAAGTCGAGGTCGCGGACGACCAGTTCCTCGGCCGTGTCGCCGGCGACGTCGCCGACGAACTGTCCCCGGGGGTCGACGAAGTAGCTGCTGCCGTAGAAGTCGTTGTCGCCGTACTCCTCCCGGCCCACCCGGTTGATGGCCGCGACGAAGTACTCGTTGGCGACGGCCGCCGCGGGCTGTTCGAGACGCCACAGATGGGCGGAGAGGCCGCGGGAGGTGGCGGAGGGGTTGTAGACGAGCTGGGCCCCGGCGAGACCGAGCTGACGCCAGCCCTCGGGGAAGTGGCGGTCGTAGCAGATATAGACGCCGATCCGGCCGGCCGCGGTGTCGAAGACGGGCCATCCGGCGTTCCCCGGCCGGAAGTAGTACTTCTCCCAGAAGCCCTTGACCTGCGGGATGTGGTGCTTGCGGTACTTGCCGAGATAGCTGCCGTCGGAGTCGATCACGGCGGCGGTGTTGTAGTAGAAGCCGGAGTCCTCGATCTCGAAGACCGGGACGACGATCACCATCCCGGTCTCCCGGGCCAGCTCCCGCATCCGCAGCACCGTCGGTCCGTCCGGGACGGGTTCCGCCCAGCGGTAGTGCTCCGGCTCCTGCACCTGGCAGAAGTAGGGCGCGTTGAAGACTTCCTGGAACCCGATCACCCGGGCGCCCCGCTCGGCGGCGGCACGGGCGTGCGCCTCGTGTTTGGCGATCATCGACTCGGTATCGCCGGTCCAGGTGGCCTGGACGAGTGCGGCGCGTACGACTGGGGCCATGGGCTGCTCCTTCGTCCGGGCAGGACCCGGCATCGGCGCATCGCCTCTACGCACGTAGACGCGGAACGTAGATGGAGAAAGTAAGCCCCGTCACACAGCGGGGCAAGACCATTGCCGCCGACCCGCTGAGTCGATCATGTTTCACCCGGTCGGCGGGGCCTCCGTACCGTCGCCGGAGGCGTCCGTGAGGGTGACGGCGATCCCCGCGTGCGGCTTCCCGCCCCGCCGCACCAGCCGGGCGGGCCAGTCGACGAGCCGGAACTGCCAGCCGTACTTGCGGGCGATGAGCCCGCGCACCCGGTCCGTGCCGTCCGGGTCGAGGAGTTCACCGGTGCCCTCGGCGTGCGCGGCGCCCTCGGCGATCCGGCCCCGGACATCGCACACGGTGACGGTGGTACGCGGGTCGCGGCGCAGCCGCTTCACCTTCCAGGAGTCTCTGTTGGTCCAGACGTAGAGCGTGCCGCCCTCCTCGGCGAACCACACCGGGGTCGCCACCCCGGTCCCGTCGCGGCGGAAGGTCGTCAGGCTGATGTAGCGGGCGCGGGCGATGTCCTGGGCTGCGGTCACCCGGCCGAGCCTACGCGGCCGGACCGGCCCGGGGGCCGGATCGGAGCCGGACACCGGAGTCGGCGGGGCCCGCACAGGGTCAGTCCTCGCGCGCCCGGTCGTACGCGTCCCTGGCCCGCCGGAGTTCGGTCCCGTGCTCGCGCGCCCAGGCGCAGGCGATGTCCATCGGCGCGATCAGGGACCGGCCCAGCGGGGTGAGGGCGTATTCGACGCGCGGTGGATTCTCGTCGTAGGCGGTACGGCTGACGAGGCCGTCGCGCTCCATCGCGCGCAGGGTCTCGGTGAGCACCTTCGGTGTCACCCGCCGCATCGGGACGCGGAGTTCCGTGAAGCGGCGCGCGCCGCCCTCCAGGCAGCGCAGGACCATCGCCGACCACTTGTCACCGAGGCGGAGGGGCCGGTCCCGGGGGTCGCAGGCGTCGGCGAACAGGTCACGCGGCAGCGGGGTCCGTACGGCGTCCGTGGTGTCCATGGTGTCCGTGGCGTCCATGGATCCATTGTCGCGGTCCGAGCGCGCCCTTCGCCCGCCCGGCGCCGGTACCGTTGAAGTAACCGGCGGGTGCCGTTCTACCGTCCCGGCCATGAACGACACAACGAACGTACAGGCACAGGGAATCGTCGTCTTCGGGGCGGGTGGCCGCGTCGGCCGGGCGGTCGTCACGGAGGCGGTGACCCGGGGGCACCGGGTGACGGCGGTGGTACGCGACCCGGACCGGGCTTTCGGCCTCGGCTCGGACGCGGTGACGGTGGTACGGGGGGACGTCGGCGACCCGGAGTCGGTCGCCGCGGTCGCGGCGGGCCACCGGGCGGCGATCAACGCCACGGCACGGCTCGACATACCGTCCGAGGAGTTCTTCGTGGGCGCGGCGAAGGCGCTGGTGGCGGGGTTGACGCGGGCGGGCGTCGGCCGGCTGGTGACGCTCGGCATCGTCTCCACGCTGGAGACCGCGCCAGGGGTGCGGCTGATGGACGACCCCGGCTTCCCGGAGCCGCACCGGATCTTCGCCCGGGGACACGCGGCGGAGTTCGACCTGCTGCGCCGGGAGGCGGGCGGGCTGGACTGGCTGATGGTGTGTCCGCCGGACCTGTCGGCGGGGATACCGCGCACCGGCCGCTACCGCACCGCCGACGGTACGGTGATCCCGGACGGCCGGATCTGCCACGACGATCTCGCGAAGGTGCTGCTCGACGAGGCGGTCACCCCACGCCACCACCGCGTCCAGCTGGCGGTGGCCTCGACCGGCGCCGTGCCCCGCGGGTAGCGGGATCGCCGTCGCCCCTCGACCGGCGCCGTGCCCCGCGGGTAGCGGGAGACCCGCGGGCCGGGCCGGCCTACGTCGGCGTCAGGACGCACGCCGTCGCGAGGTCGTCCGTGGAGAGCCGCAGCGCCGCGGCGAGCGCGGCCACGGTGAAGAAGGCGGGCGTCGGCGCCCGGCCGGTCTCGATCTTGCGGAGCGTCTCCGCGGAGATCCCGGCCTCGGCGGCCACATCGACCATGCTGCGGGGGCCGCGCGCCTCGCGGAGCAGCTGGCCCAGCCGTTCGCCGCGTTCGCGCTCTTCGGGGGTGAGGGGGGTACGAACCATGCCGTCATTCTAATACCGGAACCGCCGATCGGACCGGTATAGTAATTGGCATGGTTGAGATCAAGACGGAACAGTCGATCGAGGCGATGCGCGCGGCGGGCCGGGTGGTGGCGCACGCCCTGGCCGCCGCGCGCACGGCCGCGGCGGTCGGCGTGGAGCTGCGGGAGCTGGACCGGGTGGCGCGGGCGGTGCTCGACGAGGCGGGCGCGAAGTCCCCGTTCCTCGGCTACCACCCCTCCTGGGCCCCCACCCCCTTCCCGGCGGTGGTCTGCGCCTCCGTGAACGACGCGGTGGTGCACGGCATCCCCGACGGCTACCGGCTGGGCGACGGCGACCTCGTCAGCCTGGACTGCGGCGCCCTGCTCGACGGCTGGGCCGGCGACGCGGCCGTGAGCTTCACCGTGGGCCGGGCGAGGCCCGAGGACACCCGGCTGATCGCCACCGCGGAGGAGGCGCTGGCCGCCGGTATCGCCGCGGCCGTGCCCGGCAACCGGATCGGCGATATCGCCCACGCCGTCGGACGGGTGAGCCGCGCCGCGGGCTACGGCATCCCCGACGGCTACGGCGGCCACGGCATCGGCCGCGCCATGCACGAGGACCCGGGCGTCCCCAACGAGGGCCGCCGGGGGCGGGGGATGGTGCTGCGCGCCGGCATGGTCCTGGCGATCGAGCCGATGCTGATCGCCTCCGGCTCGGACGACACGTACACGGCGCGCGACGGCTGGACGGTCCGCACACTCGACACGAGCCGCGCGACGCACGCGGAGCACTCGGTCGCGATCACGGAGTCGGGCCCCAGGATCCTGACAGTCCCGTAGCCCTTGCGGGGCAGTGACGAGGCCGGAGTCCGGGGCGGAGCCCGAGCGGCACCGCCCGGGGTCGGTTCGCCCGGAGTCAGTTCGCCCGGACGAACGCGCGGGCCAGCCGCTCCCCCAGGCTCGTCGCCGAAGCGCGGCTCTCCACCGGATCCGCCTTCGAGCCGCGGAAGAGGATGTACGTCACACCGGACGGGACGCCCCCGGAGACCGGGTCGGGATCGATGCCCAGGGACTCGGCCATGGCGTAGGACGCCTCGCCGATGATCTTCGCGGGGCCGGTGTCGCCCACGACCCCGTACCGCACCCGGCCGTCGTGGACGACCGCGACGACTCCCCCGCCGCGGATCCCGGACTCCGGGTACCTCCAGACCGGTCCCGGCGTCGGCACCACCACGTACGGCAGACCCGCCGCGTCGAGCGATCTGCCGTCGGACTGGCGGACCGCGGTCCCGGGCAGGTACCAGGGGTCGGTCTTCCGGTTGCACCGCTCGCTCTCCCGGCCGTCGCAGGCGACGTCCAGGTCGGCTCTCCAGTACACCGCGCCCTCGGCGCCGCACACCGGCACGGTCGCCTTGGCTCCGACGTCCTTGGCGTAACTCCCCCGGGAGACCCGGTCGCAGCCCTTGGTCGCCGCGAGCAGTTCGGCGGCTCCGACGACACCGGTGCCGCCCACGACACCGGCGGCACCGGCACCGGCGGCGCCCGCACGCGCGTACCGGGGCGGCTGCGGCACGAACATCGCCGCCGCGGGCGGCGCGGGAGCCGCGGCCGCCAGAAGGGCCGCCCCGGAGGCGGTGGCGAGGGCGGCGAGGGTGCGAACGTGCATGGCTGGATCGCCTTTCGGTGCGAATATCGCGCGGAAAAGCGTCCTTACCCGCTCCCGGTGACGACCGATCCCCCCGCCCCCGGGCCGATCGGGCCACCACCGGGGCCAAGTGCGTGGTGAGTGAAGGTGGTTGCTCCCGGATGGACCGCCGGCACCTGGAACCGGATGGAGTACGCCCGTACGGGAGCGGGGCCGGATCCCGGACCGTACACCCCGCTCCCGTACGGAAATCACCTCGTATGAGCGGCTACGAGCGTCCGCTCTCGCGTACCACCATCGCCGAGCCGCCGCCGCGGCGTGTCTTCTCCGCCGCCGCGAGCCAGCGGCCGTCCGGCAGCCGTTCGATGCCGGTCGCCGCGCCGATCTCGGCGTTCTGCCGGAAACCGTGGCCGATGCGCTCCAGTTCGGCCCGGAGCGGACTGTTCCAGAGGCCGGGTTCCAGTTCGGTCGTGGTCTGGTTCCGCTGGCTGGCGCGCGGCGCCGCGATCGCCTCCACCAGCGGCAGTCCGCGGTCCAGACGGCCCGTCAGGGTCTGGACGACGGTGGTGATGATGGTCGCGCCGCCCGGCGAGCCGAGGGCGAGCACCGGCCGCCGGTCGTCGTCGAGGACGATCGTCGGGGAGATGGACGAGCGGGGCCGCTTGGCAGGACCCGGCAGGTTGGGGTCGTGGACGGCCGGGTTCGCCGGGGCGAAGGAGAAGTCCGTCAACTCGTTGTTGAGGAGGAATCCGCGCCCGGGGACGGTGATCCCGCTGCCGCCGGTGGACTCGATGGTGAGGGTGTACGCGACGACGTTGCCCCACCGGTCGGCGGTGGTCAGATGGGTGGTGTTCTCGCCCTCGTACGTCGTCGGGGCGGCGGTGCCGGTCCCGCCGCACGGCACCGGGTTCCGCGGGTCACCGGGCGCCAGCGGGCTGGTGAGCACCGCGTCGTCCTTGATCAGGCAGCCGCGGCTGTCCGCGAACCGCTGCGACAGCAGGCCCTTGACCGGGACGTCCTCGAAGGCCGGGTCGCCCACCCAGCGGCCCCGGTCGGCGAACGCGATCCGGCTGGCCTCGATGAAGCGGTGCAGATACGCGGCCTGCGAGGCCCGCGACAGATCGGTCCGCTCCAGCATGTTGAGCGCCTGGCCGACGCTGGTGCCGCCGGAGGAGGAGGGCGCCATCCCGTAGATGTCCAGACCCCGGTAACCGACCTTGGTGGGCGCGCGCCGGATCGTCTCGTACGACCGCAGATCGCGCTCGGTCAGATCGCCGGGGCGGACGATCCTGGTGGATCCGGCGGCCACCGGCGGCCTGCGGACGGTGTCGACGATGTCCTTGGCGATCTCGCCCCGGTACAGCGTCTCGACGCCCTCCCGGGCGAGTTCCCGGTACGTCCGAGCGAGGTCGGGGTTCTTGAAGGTGGAGCCGACGACGGGCAGCGCCCCGCCGGGCAGGAAGAGCTCCGCGGTGGCCGGGAAGTCGGCGAACCGCGCCTGGTTGGCCTCGGTCTGGGCGCGGAAGGTGGCGTCGACCGTGAAGCCGTTCCCGGCCAGCTTCTCGGCGGGCTTCAGCAACTGGGCGAGCGGCCTGCTGCCCCAGGCGCGCAGGGCCGTCTCCCAGGTCGCGGGGGTGCCGGGGGTGCCGACGCCCAGACCGCTGGTCTGGCCCTGGTCGAAGGGGATGGGCCGGCCGTTCTCCAGGAAGAGGGACGCGTCGGCCGAACGGGGCGCGGTCTCCCGGCCGTCGACGGTGTGGACGGTACGGGTACGGGCGTCGTAGTAGACGAGGTAGCCGCCTCCGCCGATACCGGCCGAGTACGGCTCGGTGACACCGAGGGCGGCGGCGGTGGCGACGGCCGCGTCCACCGCGTTGCCGCCGCGCCGCAGGACCTCGATCCCGGCGGCGGAGGCGTCCGCGTCGACACTGGCGACGGCGCCTCCGTGGCCGACGGCGACCGGCTTCTTCACCGGCTGCCCGCCGGGCGAACCGGGGTGCTCGGGCGGCGGATCGGCGGCCGGGGCCGCGGCGCCGATCGAGACGACGGCCGCGGCCGCGGCCAGGAGTGCGATGTTCCGGGCGGTGGTACGACGCATCCGAACGAACCTCCAGTCGACACCAGTGCGGACAACCTAGCGGGCCGGGGCCGCCCCCGTCAGGGGCGCCCCGCGCGGCGGACCGGCGCCCCGCCCGCCGCCCGGGGCGTGCCGTACGGAAGTAGCATGCGCCGTCATGAACGACGACATACGCAATATCGTCCTCGGGCTCGTCGCCGCGGGACTCAGCGCCCTGATCGGCTGGCTGGCCCGCACCTACCGCTGGCGCCGGTCCCTGCGCCGTACCCAGGACTTCTTCGGGTTGCCGCCGAGTTCGGACGCGCTGCTGGTCGTCAACCGCGAGGCCGGGCGGGACGGTTCGGTGAAGCGGGGGGACGTCTTCGCCCTGCTGGAGCTGGCCGCCCTGATCAAGGACTGCGGGGCGCGGGCCCAGGTGATCTGGCACGACGAGGCCCGCCAGGGGGTGGGGGAACAGGCCGAGTTCTGTGTCGGCGGACCCGTGTCGAACCAGCGGATGGGGGCCCATCTGCGGAGCCTGCTGCCCGGGGTCGCGATGGACACATCGGCGGAACCGGGCCCGGACCGGGGTGCATTCCGGATCGGTACGGAGGTGTACCGGGCCGAGTACGGGACGGCGGAGTACGTGCTGCTGGCCCGGCTGACGCCCGGTGAGGAGGGGCGGCCCGTCTTCCTCCTCTGCGGTCAGCTCGCGACCGCCAACCAGGCGGCGGCGCGCTATCTGGCCCGTAATCACCGGCGGCTGGCCCGGGCCCACCGGAAGGGGGCGTTCTGTCTGCTGCTGAAGGTGGTGGACTCGGCGGCGTACGGACCCGATGTGGTCGAGGTGGTCGCCGATGTCACCGAGACGGCGAGGACTCCGCGCCCGGCGGTGGAGGCCGGAGCTGCCGGAGCTGCCGGTCCGGCGTGACCGCCCGCGTGACCGCCCGCGCGGTGGATGCGGGCCGGACCGGGCGGATCCGGACCGGGCGGATGCGGACCGCGCGGATGCGGACCGGATCGGCGGATGCGGCGGTGAACCGGCGTCCCTCACCTTTCCCCGGCCCCGGACCGCAGGGGACGCGCCGGCCGCGCCGTACGGTGGTACGGAACGACCGCCGCGCCCCCTGCCCGGGGTCTCCATCGGGCACGTTCCCCGCCCGCCCCGCCCCGACCGCAGCTGACCTTCCCCTCGCCGCCGTGTCCGGCGCGCACGATCGTCCGTGCCGGGCCCGGAGGGCGAGGAGTGATCACCGGCTGCCGCCGGGGTCGTACCGGGGCCGGGGGTCGGTGCCCCATGAGCCGCCGCCCCTGCCCTACGTCCGGCCGGGCCCGGGTGGTGGACCCTGGGGTCCACCGGGCAGCAGCGTCCCTGGTTCGGCCGGGGCGATGTCCACGGCCTCCGTCTTCGGATTGCGGCGCTGTCGCCGGGCCACCCAGTTGGCGAACCAGGACAGCAGCATGCACATCCCGATGTAGATCGGCGAGATCACCATCACGACGGGGATGAACGGCAGATCATAGTCGAGGTTCGACGCGATCAGCTTGCCCGCGTGGAGGAACTCCTCGTAGGTGATGAGATAGCCGAGCGATGTGTCCTTGAGGGCGACCACGAGCTGGCTGATGATCGCGGGGAGCATCGCCCGGACCGCCTGGGGCACCAGGACGTACGTCATCACCTGCGTCTTGCGCATCCCGACGGCGTACGCGGCCTCCCGCTGCCCCCGGTCGACGGAGTTGACCCCGGTACGGAAGACCTCGGCGAGTACCGAGCCGTTGTACAGGGTCAGTCCGGCGACCAGGGCGGGCAGCGGCTGGACCTTCAGCGCCACGAAGATGAAGAAGATCATCACCAGTACGGGCATCGCCCGGAAGAACTCGACCAGCAGGGTGGCGACCCAGCGCACCGGGCGGTGTTCCGAGAGCCGCCCGGTGGCGAGGACGCCA
This sequence comes from Streptomyces sp. NPDC059248, assembly GCF_042753905.1. NCBI lineage: Bacteria > Bacillati > Actinomycetota > Actinomycetes > Kitasatosporales > Streptomycetaceae > Streptomyces > Streptomyces sp. NPDC059248. The sequence goes on from NZ_JBHYZV010000009.1 coordinate 48,267, forward strand.
CCGAGGACGAGGGAGAACACGGCCGCGTACCCGAACGCCTTCAGGGTGTTGCCGAGCCCCTTCAGCAGGAGTTCCTGGATGCCCTTGTACTCGAAGGGGGTCCATTTCTCGGCGGTGAACTGGCCGGTGTCGAAGAGCAGATAGACGATCCAGCCGATCAGACCGGCGATGGCGAGGGTGGCGGCGATCCCGTAGAGGCGGTGCCGCTTGCGGGTACGGGGTCCCGGGATGTCGTAGAGGGCGGTGGAATCGGTCATCTGGCGACTCCGTAGCGCTTCTCCAGCACGTTGAAGAGCGCACTGATGGACAGGGTGATGATCAGATATCCGACGGCGATCCAGACAAAGGTCCAGATGATGTTGTAGCCCAGCTCGCTCAGCGTCTTGTAGGTGCCGAGGAGTTCGGTGACGCTGAAGGCGCCCGCGATCGCGGAGTTCTTGGCGAGCGCGATCAGGGTGGAGCCGACGGGCGGGATGACGGACCGGAACGCCTGGGGCAGCACCACCGTGTGCAGGGTCTGTCCGAAGGACATCCCGAGGCTGCGGGCGGCCTCGCCCTGCCCCTTGGGCACGGTGTTGATCCCGGAGCGCAGCGCCTCGCAGATGAAGGCCGAGGTGTAGCAGCCGAGCGCGAGGATCGCGAACAGCTCGAACGGCAGGACGATCCCGAAGCGCGGCAGTCCGAGGACGACGGCGAAGAACAGGAGGGTGAGCGGGGTGTTGCGGAGGACGGTCACCCAGACCGTGCCGAAGGCGCGCAGCGATCCGACGGGCGAGACCCGGAACGCCGCGATCAGGAAGCCGAGTACGAGGGCGAGTACCGAGGAGTAGAAGGTCAGCTCGACGGTGCCGAGGAACCCCTGCCAGTAGAGGGAGATGTTGTCGGTCAGTACGTTCATGCGCCGGGTCTCCTCCTCAGCTCGCCGGATAGCGGTCGATCGGGGGCGGCGTGGGTGCCGGAACCCCGGAGAGTCCGAGGGTGGCGTCGTACGCCTGCTTCCACTCGCCGCTCTTCTCACCGGCCGCGAGGGCGTCGTCGATCGCGAACCGCAGGGCGTTGTCGTCGCGCGGTACGCCGATGCCGTACGGCTCCTGCGAGAAGGGTTTGCCGACGACCTTCAGCTCGTCGGGGACCTTGGCGGCGTAGCCGATGAGGATGGCGTCGTCGGTGGTGACGGCGTCGACCTGGTAGGTGAGGAGGTTGTCCACGCAGATCGAGTAGGTGTCGTAGCCGACGAGGGTCGCCTTCGGGTAGTCGGCCTTGATCCGCTGGTAGGGGGTGGAGCCGGTGGCGGAGCAGACGCGTTTCCCGGCCAGGTCCTGGGGGCCGTGGATGTCGTTCTCGTCGGCGCGGACCAGCAGGGACTGTCCGGCCATGAAGTACGGGCCGGCGAAGCCGACGAGTTTCTTGCGCATGTCGTTGATGGTGTAAGTGCCGACGTAGTAGTCGATCTGGCCGTTCTGGAGGGCCGTCTCGCGGTTGGCGGACGCGATGGTACGGAAGTGGATGCCGGCCGGGTCGAATCCGAGGTAGGCGGCGACCATTCTGGCGATCTCGATGTCGAAGCCGGAGTAGAGGCCCGTCGCGGGGTCCTTCTCGCCGAGGTAGGGCTGGTCCTCCTTGGCGCCGACGACGAGGTGGCCGCGGTTCTTCGCGCGCCGCCAGGTCGGGGATTCGGGGAGCTGGAATCCGGTGTTGACCCGGTATTCGGGGAGTTTGTCGACCTGGGGGCCCTTCACGGGCGGGCTGCCCTCCTTGCCGCAGGCGGTGGCGGCGACGGCGGCCAGCGCGAGCAGCAGCGCCAGCAGGGCGCGCGCCGCCCGCCGGGGGCGGGGCGGGTGCCCGCCCGGCGGCGGCGGGTCGTGGGGGGCGGTCGGCGGCAGCGGGGCGTGGGGGGTGGTCGGGATCTTCCGGGTGCGCGGCATCGAGGTCCCCCCGCTCAGTGCTTGAGGATCTTGGAGAGGAAGTCCTTGGCCCGGTCGCTCTCCGGATGGGTGAAGAAGTCCTCGGGGGCGCGGTCCTCGACGATCTTTCCGTCGGCCATGAAGACGACCCGGTTGGCGGCGGAGCGGGCGAAGCCCATCTCATGGGTGACCACGACCATCGTCATGCCGTCCCGGGCGAGCTGCTGCATCACTTCCAGCACCTCGTTGATCATCTCGGGGTCGAGGGCCGAGGTGGGCTCGTCGAAGAGCATCACCTTGGGCTCCATCGCCAGCGCGCGGGCGATCGCCACCCGCTGCTGCTGACCGCCGGAGAGCTGGGCCGGGTACTTGTCCGCCTGGGAGGCGAGCCCGACCCGGTCCAGGAGTTCCCGGGAGCGCCGTTCGGCCTCCTCCTTGCGGCGCCCGCGGACCTTGCGGGGGGCGAGGGAGATGTTGTCGAGGACGGTGCGGTGGGCGAAGAGGTTGAAGGACTGGAAGACCATGCCGACATCGGCGCGGAGCCGGGCGAGGCCCTTGCCCTCCGCGGGGAGCGGCTCGCCGTCGATGGTGATCGTCCCGGACTCGATGGTCTCCAGCCGGTTCACCGTCCGGCAGAGGGTCGACTTGCCGGAGCCGGACGGGCCGATGACCACCACCACCTCCCCGCGGCCGACGGTGAGGTTGATGTCCCGCAGGACGTGCAACTGCCCGAAATGCTTGTTGACGTCCCGCAGCTCGATCAACGGATCGACGACGGCCATACGCTGCCCTACCCACTCGTTGCTGTGTCGAGGTCAGCGCAAACTATCCACCCCGGAAAGGGACTTCGCGCGCGACACGCATAAAAGGGGCATAAGCCGTATTTATTGGCTATATATCAGCTCATGTACGAGCGCCGACGCTCGCGCGGCGGGGCAGGACGGTCACGCCTCGGCGGCCTCGGCATAGACCTGGGACAGCTCGGGCGCGCCGTGCATCGCCCAGTCGAGACCCGCCTCCACCACCCCGATCTCCCGGCCGGAGGCCAGCCGTACCACCGGGTGCCCGCCGGGCCAGACGTGCCAGGCCGCGCCCGGGACGGTCCGTACGATCACCGTACCGAGGTACAGCCCGGCGTCGTTGCCGATCCAGGGCAACTCCTCCGGATCGTCCCGCCAGCGCGGCGGCAGCTGGTCGAGCGCCGCCAAGGAGGCCGGGCTGTCGTCCAGTTCCAGCCCCATGCGTGCGATCCGCACCCGCAGCAACTCGCACTCCGCGAACAACTCGGCCATCGCCGAGGCACGCTCGGGGTCGTCGAGCCCGCCCCGGGTACCGGGGCCCTGTCGCTTGAGCCAGTTGTCCAGGAAAGGGATGTTCATACCACGAAGACTGGCACCTCACCCGGGTTGTTGACAGGAGCAGCGCGCCGAAGATCCCCGGGATATCCCGGGGATGTCCACGAGGGCTCCCCGGCCGGGGCCGCCCCCGGCCGTGCGGCGCGGCCTCAGACGTCGAGGTCGACCACGACCGGGGCGTGGTCGGACGCCCCCTTGCCCTTGCGCTCCTCGCGGTCCACGTACGCGTCCTTGACGGCGGCGGCGAACGGGGCGTTGCCGTAGACGAGGTCGATCCGCATGCCCCGGTTCTTCGGGAAGGCGAGCTGACGGTAGTCCCAGTAGGTGTACGGGTGGTCGTACTTCAGCGGGCGCGGCACCACATCCGTCAGACCGGTCTGCCGCAGCCCGGCGAGGGCGGCGCGCTCCGGCTCGGTGACATGGGTGGCGCCCTCGAAGACGGAGCGGTCCCAGACGTCGTCGTCGGCGGGCGCGATGTTGTAGTCGCCGAGCACCGCGAACGGGACACCGCCAGCGGCGTCCTCGGCGACGGCGGTCCGCAGCGCGTCGAGCCAGCGGAGCTTGTACGCGTAGTGGGGGTGGTCGACCTCGCGGCCGTTGGGCACGTAGACCGACCAGAGCCGGACCGGTCCGCAGGTCGCGGAGACCGCGCGGGGCTCCTGCGCGCCGTCGTACTCCGGGCCGTCCGGGAGCCCCTTGACGACCTGGTCGAGCCCGACGCGGGAGATCAGCGCCACGCCGTTCCACCGGCCGTCGGCGTGCACCGCCGACTCGTATCCCAGCTCGCGCAGCTCGTCGGCGGGGAACTGCTCGGCCGTGCACTTGGTCTCCTGGACGCACAGCACATCCGTGCCGGTGGCTTCCAGCCAGGTCAGGAGGCGGGGCAGCCGGGCGGTGACGGAGTTGACGTTCCAGGTCGCGATACGCATACCGGCAGCCTAATCGCTCCCCGGAGCCGCTTCCCTTTCCCCAGCGCCCGGGCCGCGGGTCTCCAGAGGCGCGGCTCCGTTCCCAACCGCCTCGGTCCAGGTATCCAGGGGCGCGGCTCCGTTCCCAACCGCCTCGTTCCGGGTATCCAGGGGCGCGGGGAACTGCGCGACCAGCCGTCCACGGTCCGCGGTCGGGCGATCACGCGATGGCGCAGCTCCTTCGCCGCGAAGGCGGCGCACCGAGGTGCGACTGAGCGCCGTGACGCGCCTGCGGCACGTGCGTGGCTGGTCGCGCAGTTCCCCGCGCCCCTTCTTGGGCGCACCCGCCCCGGTGGGGGGAACGGGGCGTACCCCGTCAGAAGAGGTGGGCGTCGCCCGGGGCGAGGCGTTCGTGGGCGGTGCCGCCGAGGTTGGTGACGTGGCCGTCGTAGATCGGCCGGGCCAGCTCCGTGAGCAGCGCGTCGTGGATGTCGATCGTCAGCCGGGGCCGTACCTCCCGGACGTAGTCGACGACCTCGGAGAGCTTGTTCCAGGGCGCCATCACCGGCAGCATCAGCGTGTCCACGGCCCGCTCCGGCACGGTCAGCGCGTCGCCGGGGTGGAAGACCGCGCCGTCGAGCAGGAAGCCGATATTGGTGATCCGCGGCAGGTCGGGGTGGATCACGGCGTGCAGTTCGCCGTGCACCTCGACGTCGAAGCCCGCCGCGTGGAAGGTGTCGCCGTGGCCGACGGTGTGGATCCGCCCCGGGAACGCCGCGCTCAGCCGCTCGGCGACGCTCCGCAGCGTCCACACCTCGGCCCCGGCCTCCAGGGCGGCCCGGACGCGGCCCTCGTCGTAGTGGTCGGCGTGCTCGTGGGTGATGAGCACCGCGTCCGCCCCGGCCGCGGCGTCCTCCTCGGAGAACGCGCCCGGGTCCACGACGAGGACCGCGCCGTCCTTCTCCAGCCGTACGCAGGAGTGCTTCTTCTTGGTGAGCCTCATGGGCCCATCCTGCTACGGACGGGGCGTGGTCTCCTCCCGTACGACCGCTCCCGCGACCCGGAACGCGGTGTTGGCGGCCGGGAGCCCGCAGTACACGGCCGCGTGGAGGAGGATCTCCTTGATCTCGTCGGGTGTCAGCCCGTTGCGGAGGGCGGCCCGGACATGCGCGGCCAGCTCCTCCGGCCGCCCCTGGGCCACCAGCGCCGAGATGGTGACGGCACTGCGGGTCCTGCGGTCGAGGCCCTCCCGGTTCCAGACCTCGCCCCAGGCGTACCGGGTGACGAGTTCCTGGAAGTCGGCGGCGAAGTGCTCCTCGTCGCCGGTCGCGGTGTCCACGAAGGCGTCGCCGAGTACCTCACGGCGGATCTTCATGCCCTGTTCGTACGGGTCGGGGCGCTCCTCCTCGTCCGGTGCCCCGGGTCCTGCGGGCCCGGTCTCCGGGGCGGCGGGCGCCGCGACCGGGGCCGGGGGCGCGGCGACCTGCTGGAGGGGAATGGCCGTGAGGGTGTCCTGCGGCACGGCCGAGAAGTGGCGTACCAGCAGATCGGTGACGGCGGCGGGCTGCTCGACGGCGGCGAGATGGCTCGCGCCCGGCACCAGGGCCAGCCGGGCGTCCGGTATCCCGGCGACCAGGGTGCGGGCCTCGGCGGGTCCGGTGATCCGGTCCTCGGAGCCCACCAGGACGAGGGCGGGCACCGAGATCCGGCCGATTTCGGACCGGACGTCGAAGGCGGCCAGCGCCTCGCAGGCGGCGATGTAGCAGCCGGGGTCGGTGGTGCGGACCATCTGGACGGCCCACTCCACGATCGCGGGCTGGGCGGCGGCAAAGTGCTCGGTGAACCAGGCCTCGGGGGCCGCCAGCGCCACCGGGTCGAGCCCGTTGGTCCGGACGATCACCCCGCGGCCGCGGAACTCGTCGGCCGTGCCGAACCGGGGCGACGCGGCGATCAACGCCAGCGACCCCACCCGGTCCGGTCTGCGCAGCGCCAGATCGAGGCCGACGGCTCCGCCGATGGAGCAGCCCGCGTAGCCGAAGCGCTGAATGCCGAGTCCGTCGAGGGTGGCCAGCAGCCGGTCGGCGAGTTCGCCCACCGATTCGGCGGGCAGGGCGGGCGCGCCGCCGTGGCCCGGCAGGTCGTAGCGGAGGATCCGCCACTCACGGGACAGCTCGGCGATCTGCCGGTCCCACATGTGCCAGGTGGTGCCCAGGGACGGGCCGAGGACGAGTACGGGCGCGTCGTCGGGACCGTCGATCCGGTACTGGAGGGTCGGCGGGGCCTCCTCGGGGCTCTGTCCGGGGCTCTGCTCGGGGCTCTGTCCGGCACCTTGGTCAGCGCTGTGCTCAGGGCTTTGCTCAGGGCTCTGGTGGGGGGTCTGCGTCTCACTCACCCGGTCCACCGTAGTGACCGCCGGGGGCGGCGGTGGGCGACCCCCCTCCTCTCACCCCGGCGGGTGGTTCACGGCAGGTGGTTCACAGCGGGTGGTTCACGGCGTGGTGGTCGACACCACGTAGACGCCGATGGCGAAGGGGTGCGTGGTGTCGATGACGATGTGCTGGTCGGGCCGGGGCGCATCCCGCATATGGGAAAGCCCGGACCATTCCCGCTCCCCGGGGACGAAGCGCCAGCCCGCGGTCGCGGCGTCCTTGGCGCTGATGGCGGGGACGCCCGGCTGGAGGTCGGACCGGCCGGCGCCGATGGACGCCAGGAAGTGGTCGAGCCCGTCGGCGGTGGTGCTGAACTGGACGTAGAGCCTGCTGGTCTTCCAGTTGCTGGTCTCGTAGTAGGCGACGCTCCACGCGTTGTCCGGGATCGGCACCTCGAAGATCCGGCGCTTCATCTGGGACGGCCAGGCGTCCCTGAGCCCCTTCGACGAGGACTCCGTCGCCTTGTCCCGCCCGCTGGCCCGGCTCTGCTCGGCGGAGACCACCAGATATCCCGCCGGGACGCCGATCAGCAGGACGATGACCACCAGCGTCGCCACACGCCGAATGATCATGTGGCGACGGCCCTCGGGCGGCCGGAAGGCTGGCTCGTCCGGCCGCGGGGCCGGTCTGGGTACGACACTCATGACTGCGGGTTCCTGGTGGGTGGGCGGACCTGAAGTCTACGGTTCGCCACCGGCCCCCGCGCGGAAGCCCGGAAAATCAAGATCATCGGGATGGTGTCCGGCTCACACCTCTCGCGACGGGCGGGGCGTTCCGGGGTTCCGCAGCGCCTGGGCGTACCGCTCGTACCGTTCATGGCGTTCGACGCGGCGGCGGTTGGCCCGGCGGAACCGGCGGGCGACCAGCCGGGCGAGGTCCGCGGCGCCGACCATGCCGGCCTCGGGCCCCAGCTCGGCCTTGACGATCCGGGCCTCGGGCCGGTAGCCGCGCCCGGTCAGATGGCGGCGGAACGCGTCCCGCGCGGGTCCGATCAGCAGATCGTCGGCGGCGCTCACCCCGCCGCCGACGACGAAGCAGGAGGGGTCGAGGGCGGCGGCGAGATTGGCGATCCCGACGCCCAGCCACTGGCCGATGTCCTGGAACAGTTCGACGCACATCGCGTCGCCCTCGCGGGCCAGCTCGGTGATGAGCGGCCCGGTGATGTCGCCGATGGTGCCGCCGACCCGGTCGATCAGGACATGAGCGACCGGGGAGTCCGCGGCGGCCAGCTCCCGGGCCTCGCGGACCAGGGCGTTGCCGGAGCTGTACTGCTCCCAGCAGCCGCGGTTGCCGCACGGGCAGCGATGCCCGCCCGGCACCACCTGCATATGCCCGAATTCCCCGGCGACGCCGTACTTGCCCCGCTTGACCTGGCCGTCCTGGAGGATGGCCCCGCCGATACCGGTCCCGAGGGTGATCATCACCAGATGGTCCTCGCCGCGTCCCGCGCCGAACCGCCACTCCGCCCAGGCGGCGGTGTTGGCGTCGTTGTCGACCAGGACGGGGACCGCGAGCCGGGCGGAGAGCGCGTCGCGCAGCGGCTCGTTGCGCCAGGCGAGATGCGGGGCGAAGAGCACGGTGGAGCGGTCGGCGTCGACCCAGCCCGCGGCGCCGATCCCGACGGCGTGCACATCGTGGCGGTCGGAGAGGTCGAGGACCAGCTCGCAGATGACGTCCTCGACGACCTTGGGGCTCTTGGACTTGTCCGGGGTCTCGGTCCTGATCTTCTCCAGGATGACGCCGTCCGCGTCGACGACGCCCGCCATCACCTTCGTACCGCCGATGTCGATCCCGACGGTGGGGACCCGGGGGGCGGTCAGATGGGACCGCCGCTCACGGGTGCCGACGGTACGCAGGACGGTGGCGCGGGCGGAGCCGCGGTGCGCGAAATCGCGGTAGGTGCTCATGTCCCTGCGGTTGCTCGGAGTCAAGGTGGTCACTGCGGGTGGCGGGACGACCCGCCGTACCGATTCTTTCACGGCACCCCCCGGGGGCCGCTCCTCGGGAGCGGGACGGCCGGGTGCCCGCGGCGGGGTACGGGAGGGGCCGCCGTCGCCCGGAGGGGGCCGTGCCCGGGGCGCGGCCCCCTCCGGGGTGGTGGATCACTCCTGTGCCGGGTCGCCGGGTCCTGGGCGCTCCAGCTCGTGGCGGAGGTCGTCCAGCTCGGAGCCGCCCGCCATCTGGCGGGTCAGCTCGTCCAGCGTCACCGAGTCCTTGGTGTGGCTCGCGGTCATCGTGCCCCGCTTGAGCAGCACGAACCGGTCGCCGACCAGGTAGGCGTGGTGCGGGTTGTGGGTGATCAGTACGACACCCAGTCCGGCGTCGCGGGCCGCCGCGACGTACTTGAGGACCACCCCGGACTGCTTGACGCCCAGCGCGGCGGTGGGCTCGTCGAGTACCAGGACCTTGGCGCCGAAGTGGACGGCGCGGGCGATCGCCACGCACTGCCGCTCACCGCCGGAGAGGGTGCCGATGGGCTGGTCGACGTCGCGCAGGTCGATCCCCATGCGCAGCAGTTCGGACCGGGTCGTCTCGCGCATGGTCCCGACATCGAGCCGGCGCAGCGGCCCGGAGCCCTTCACCGGCTCGGAGCCGAGGAAGAAGTTCCGCCAGACCGGCATCAGCGGCACCACGGCGAGGTCCTGGTAGACCGTGGCGATGCCCCGGTCGAGGGCCGCGCGCGGATTGGCGAGCCGGGTCTCCTCGCCGTCGATGGCGAACGTTCCGGCGTCGTGCTGGTGCAGCCCGGCGATGATCTTGATGAGGGTGGACTTCCCGGCGCCGTTGTCGCCGAGGACACAGGTGATCTCCCCGGCCCCGACCTCCAGGGACACCCCCTCCAGGGCCCGGATGTTGCCGTAGTACTTGCTGACCCGGTCGAGGGCGACCAGGGGCGGCCGGTCCTTCTCCGGTGTCGTGGCGTCCTCGGTCATCGTGTCGCCTCCGCCCGTTTGCGCACCCACGCGTTGAGCAGGGTGGCGAGAAGCAGCATCGCCCCGAGGAAGAACTTGAACCAGTCGGGGTTCCATTCCGCGTAGACGATGCCCTTGCTGGTCATGCCGAAGATGAAGGCGCCCACCGCGGAACCGATCGCGGAGCCGTAGCCGCCGGTGATCAGACAGCCGCCGATGACGGCCGCGATGATGTAGATCAGCTCATTGCCGACACCCTCGCCGGACTGCACCACGTCGAAGGAGAACAGCAGATGCTGGCCGGAGATCCAGGCGGCGAAGGCGACGCCCATATAGAGCCCGATCTTCGTCTTGACGACCGGGACGCCGACCGCGCGGGCCGCGTCGGCGCCACCGCCGACGGCGAAGATCCAGTTGCCGAAGCGGGTCCGCAGCAGGACCCAGGTGGCGACGGCGACCAGGCCCAGCCACCACAGGATGGTCACCTTGAGGCTGACGTCCCCGATGACCAGCTCCGACGCGAAGACCTTCTTCGCCGAGGCGAAGCCCTCCATATCGCTGATCGAGTCCGTGGAGACCCGGCCGGTGATCAGCTTGGTGAAGCCGAGATTCAGCCCGGTCAGCATCAGGAACGTACCGAGCGTGATGATGAAGCTGGGCAGTTTCGTCCGGGTCAGCAGAACCCCGTTGAAGACCCCGACGGCCAGGGTGACCAGCAGGGACACCAGGATGCCGACCCAGACGTTGGCGGTCATCTGGTAGCTGAACATCGAGGACACCAGCGCCGAGCTGGTGACCAGGACGCCCGCCGACAGGTCGAACTCTCCGCCGATCATCAGCAGGGCGACGGGGACCGCCATGATCCCGATGGTGGACGCCGCGTACAGCACGGTCGAGAAGCTCGACGCCTGGAGGAAGGAGTCGGCGACGATCGAGAAGAACACGAAGACGGCGACCGCGCCGACGACGGAGCCCAGCTCGGGCCGGCCCAGCAGCCGGCGCAGCGGTGACGTCCGCAGCAGCCGTTCGTCTCCGGCGGGCCCCTTGGTGAGGTCCGCCGGTGGTGGTGCGGTCGAGCTCATCGGGTCCCCCGCCTCGTGTAGTCCTCCAACGTCGCCGCCTCGGCCTCCGTGACGATCTGCGGCCCGGTGAGCACGGGCCGGCCGCCGCCGAGGACGTCGGCGTTGTACCGGTAGAGCCAGAGCAGGTCGACCGCCTCGTACCCCTGGAGATAGGGCTGCTGGTCGACGGCGAAGCCGAGGGTGCCGTTCTTCAGCCCGGCGGCGACCTTGGGATTGAGGTCGAAGGTGTCGATCTCGGCCTTGCTGCGGGCCGACTCCTTGGCCCGTACGGCGGTGTCCGCGAACGGGGCGCCGAGGGTGACGACGGCGTCGATGGAGCGGTCGGTCTGCAGCTTGGCCTCGATGGACGCCTGGACGTCGGGCATGTTGGTGCCGTCGACGTAGAGGTTCTGGAGCTCCCCGTCGAAGGTCTTCCCCACCCCGGCGCAGCGCTGCTCGTGGCCGACGTTGCCCTGCTCGTGCAGGACGCAGACCGCCTTCTTACGGCCCCGCTCGTTCAGCTCGTCGCCGACGGCCTCGCCGGCGATGGTCTCGTCCTGCCCGATATGGGTGAGGGCGCCGTACTCCTTCGACTGGGCCGATCCCGAGTTGATGGTGATCACCGGGATGCCGGCGGCGACGGCCTTCTTCACCACGTCTTTCATGGCGTCGGGCTTGGCGAGGGTGACGATCAGACCGTCGACCTTCTTGTCGATGGCGGCCTGGACGAGCTGGGCCTGCTGCTGGCCCTCGTCGTTCTTGGAGTACAGGAAGTTGATGTTGTCCTTGGCCGCGGCCTCCTGGGCCCCCTTCTGGACGATGTCCCAGAAGGTGTCGCCGTCGCCCGAGTGGGTGACCATGGCGAAGGTCCAGCGGGGCGTGCTGACCGTGGCCTTCCCGGCCGCCTCGGCCCGGGCCTCGCGGGCGTCCGCCGCGCGCTTGCCCCCGGTGCTGCTGCATCCGACGAGGGACGCCCCGAGCACCGCCGCCAGCATCGCGCCCAGTGCGCGTACCCCTGTCCTTGCCCTTGCCACGACCCCGTGCCCTTCTCGCCGTACCGCTCGTCCTGCGGCCCGCCGCGCCCGGTGGCACGGCAGGGGGGCGAAATGTCGTGCCCCAGCCGACCAAGTATGGGTCACGGCAGGTCGGAGGGTGGGCATCGGGTACTCCGCGGAGGTCATCGGGTCCCGGCTGCGGTCAGCTTCTCCAGCGCGTCGGCGTCGTTCTGCCGGATCAGGGCGGGGCCGGTGAGGACGGGCTTCCCCCCGCCGGCGACATTGCGGTTGACCCGGTGGAGCCAGAGCTGATCGACCGCGAGATAGCCCTGGAGATAGGGCTGCTGATCGACGGCGAAGCCGACCTCGCCGGCCTTGAGCTGCTTGATCACATCCGCGTTGAGATCGAAGGTGTTGATCTCGGCGGAGGAGTTCGCGCCCTTCTTCGCCTGGACGGAAGCGGCGGCGAAGGGGGCGCCGAGGGTGACGACGGCGTCGATGTCGCGGGTCGCCTGGAGCTTGGCCTGGACGGTGGAGGTGGTGGCGGGCATGTTCACGCCCTCGACCTGGAGGTTCTCGACACTGCCCTTGAAGGTCTTCCGGACCCCGGCGCAGCGGGCCTCCAGGGACACATTGCCCTGCTCGTGGATGACGCAGACGGCTTTCTTCTTGCCCCGGCGGGTCAGCTCCTCGCCGACGGCCTCACCGGCGACTGACTCGTCCTGGCCGATATGGGCGAGGGCGCCGACGGCCTTCGACGACTCGCCGCCGGAGTTGATCGTGACCACGGGTATGCCCGCGGCGACGGCCTTCTTCACCACGTCCCGGACGGCCTCGGGCTTGGCGAGGGTGACGACGATCCCGTCGACCTTCTGGTCGATGTACGCCTGGACGAGCTGGGCCTGCTCCTTGCCCTCCTTGTTGGCCGCGTACAGGAACTCGGCGTTGTCCTTCTTCGCGGCGGCCTTCGCGCCGCTCTGGACGATGTCCCAGAAGGTGTCGCCCTCGCCCGAGTGGGTCACCATCGCGATCTTGATCCGGGGGGTGTCCGCCGCGGCTCCCCCACCGCCGTCCGCGGCCTTCTCCTCGGCGTCCTTGCCCCCGGAACCGCTGCATCCGGCGGTGAGGACCAGGGCACTCGCGGCGAGCAGGGCTGCTGCCGTGCGGTGGACTCGCATGGTGGTCCCGCCTTCTCTCCCGGGCCGCTCCGTTGCGGCTGGGTGAGTTTCTACGGCGGGCCCGCGACCCCGTCAAGACTTTGTCCGAACATTCTTACCGAGCTGACATGCGGTCGGCCGGATCGGTTCAGGGCCGGACCAGGAGCTGGAACTCGAAGGAGTAGCGGGAGGCCCGGTAGATGTGGGAGCCGTATTCGACGGCCCGTCCGGTGTCGTCGAAGGTGGTGCGTTCCATGGTCAGGACGGGTGCGCCCGGCGCCTCCCCCAGCAGGTCCGCCTCGGCGGCGGTGGCCGCCCTGGCGCCCACCGACTGGCGGGCGCTGTGGAGGGTGATCCCGGCGGCCCGCATCAGCCGGTAGAGGCCGGTGGCCTCCAGACTCGCGGTGTCGAGGGCGAGCAGCCCGCCGGGCAGGGCGTTGGTGAGCAGGGCTATGGGCTCCCCATGGGCGTATCGGAGTCGCTCGACGGAGTGAATCTCTCCGCCCTCCGCGATCCCGAGGGCGGCGGCGATCCGCCCGGTCGCCCGGTCGGCGGTGTGGGCGACGACGACGGTGGCGGGGCGCTGCCCGGCGGCCTCCAGATCGTCGTAGAGGCTGCTCAGCTCCAGTGGGCGGCGGACCTTGCTGTGCACCACCTGGGTGCCGACGCCGCGCCTGCGGACCAGCAGCCCTTTGTCGACGAGGGACTGGATGGCCTGGCGGACCGTGGGCCGGGACAGGCCGAGCCGTGCGGCCAGCTCGATCTCGTTGCCGAGCAGGGTGCCGGGGGTGAGCGCACCCTTTTCGATCGCGGCTTCCAGCTGCTGGGACAGCTGGAAGTAGAGGGGGACGGGGCTGGTGCGGTCCACACTCAGCTGGAGCGGCGGGGACGGGTCCGTCTCCGGACCGGGCTGCTTGGGCACGGGGCGAGCGTAATCGGGTCTTATGTTGACGGGAAGTCGTGAAGTCCGGTTGTCAGGACAAAGCCTTGACAGCGTCCGCGGCCGGGCCCCATTTTTGGCGCATGCGCATCGGACTCATCGGTACCGGACGTATCGGCGCCTTCCACGCGGCGGCGCTCGGCCGCCACCCGGAGGTCGGCTCCCTGGTCGTGGCGGATACGGACGCCGCACGGGCGGCGTCCGTGGCGCAGCGGGTGGGCGCGACGGCGGCGCCGAGCCCGCACGAGATCTTCACCTGGGGCGTGGACGCGGTGGTGATCGCCTCGGCGACCGCGTCGCACGCGGAGCTGATCGGCCGGGCGGCCCGGGCGGGGCTCCCGGCGTTCTGCGAGAAGCCGATCGCCGTCGACCTGCCGGGCACGGTCCGGGCCCTGCGCGATGTGGCCGCGGCCGGTACCGAGCTGCAGCTGGGCTTTATGCGGCGCTTCGACGCGGGGTACGCGGCGGCGCGGGAGCGGGTGCGATCGGGAGGGCTGGGGCGGCTGCACACGGTCCGGACGGCGTCCTCCGACCCGGCGCCGCCGCCCGCCGGATATCTGCCGCTCTCCGGCGGCCTGTACCGGGACTGTCTGGTTCACGACTTCGACATCGTCCGATGGGTGACGGGTCGGGAGATCACCGAGGTGTACGCGACCGGGTCCGACGCCGGGCCCGCGATGTTCCGCGACGCGGGGGACGTCGCCACGGCGGCGGTGGTGCTCACGCTGGACGACGGGACTTTGGCGACGGCGACGGCGACGCGGATCAACGGCGCCGGGTACGACGTACGGATGGAGCTGGCGGGCGAGCTGGACCAGATCGTGGTCGGCGTCTCCGGCCGTACGCCCCTGACCTCGGTGGAGCCGGGCGCCCCCGGCCGCCCCGAGGAGCCCTGGCCGGGCTTCCTGGAGCGGTTCGCCCCCGCGTACGAGGCGGAGCTGGACGCGTTCCTCCGCCTCGCGCGGGGCGAGGCGGAGAACCCGTGCGACGGCCGGGAGGCCCTGGAGGCGCTCCGGGTCGCTGAGGCCTGCGAGCGCTCACGCCGCGAGGGAAGGCGGGTTCCCCTCTCGGAGATCCCGTCGCTGACGTAGCCGGCCGGGTCGGCCGAGGTCTCCTCGCCCGGAGTTCGTGTGCGGCTCTCGTCGTGGTCGGCGAACCACCCGCGGGTCGGTGGTCCCCATCCGCCCGGTCTACGCGGCACCCTCCGGATCGTCGCCGTCGAGGAGTCCCGCGTCGTGGGCGAGGAGCGCGATCTGGACACGGTTGTTGAAGCCGAGTTTGGCCAGGATCCGCGATACATGGGTCTTGACGGTGGGGACGCTCATATACAGGGCCGCGGCGATCTCCGCGTTGGACCGGCCGCGGCCGACACCGACGGCGACCTCCCGTTCCCGGTCGGCCAGCAGGCCCGCCCCGGCGAGCGCGGCGGCGCGGCGCGTATCGCCGCCGGACGCGGCCGCGGTACCGGCGACATGGCTCATCAACTGGCGGGTCACGGCGGGCGAGAGCACCGGTTCGCCCGCGGCGACCCGGCGTACGGCGGCGACGATCTCGACCGGCGGGGTGTCCTTGAGGACGAACCCGGCGGCTCCCGCGCGCAGCGCCCGCAGGACCTGCTCGTCGGCGTGGAAGGTGGTGAGGACGACGACTTCGGGGGCGCCGGGGCGGCGGCGCAGTTCCTCGGTGGCGGTGAGTCCGTCGACGCCGGGCATCCGGATGTCCATCAGCACGACGTCGGGCGCGAGCCGTTCGACGAGCGCCGGGACTTCGGCGCCGTCTGCAGCCTCGCCGACGATCCGCAGGTCGTCGGCGCCGCCGAGCATCAGGGACAGTCCGGCACGGACCAGGGGGTCGTCGTCGACGACGAGCAGTCGGATGGTCATGCCGCCCACGGTAGCCAGGCCCGGACGTGGAATCCGCCGTCGCCCGTCTTCCCGTGCTCCAGGCTGCCCCCGGCGAGGGTGGCGCGTTCGGAGAGCCCGATGAGGCCCTGCCCGGAGCCGGGGACGGGGGTGACGGTCCGGCCGGGTGCGGGGTTGTCGACCGAGACGACGACCCCGTCGCCGGGGGCGCCGGTCACAGCGAGGGTGACCTCGGCGCCCGGCGCGTGCTTGCGGGCGTTGGTGAGGCCCTCCTGCGCGATGCGGTAGACGGTACGGCCGAGGGCCGCGGGTACCCGCGCCGGTTCCTCGATGCCGTTGTCGAGCCGGACGGCCATTCCGGCGTCGCGGGATTCGGCGACCAGGGTGTCGAGGGTGGCGAGCGTCGGCTGCGGCCGGTCGCCCGGTTCGCCGTCGCCGGGGGCGCGCAGTACCCCGATGATCTGCCGGAGGTCCTGGAGGGCGTCGTGGGCGGAGTCCCGGATCACCCCGGCCGCGCGGGCGACCTCGGCGGGTGGCGCGTCGGGCCGGAACTCCAGGGCTCCCGCGTGGACGCTGAGGAGGGTGAGCCGGTGGGCGAGTACGTCGTGCATCTCCCGGGCGATGGCCTCCCGGGCGAGCCGCTGTGCCTGCTGGGCCCGCAGCTCGGCCTCGGTCTCGGCGCGCCGGGCGCGTTCGCGCAGGGCGACGTAGAGCTGGCGCTGGGAGCGGACCAGCATGCCCCAGCCGGTGACCAGCAGGACGACGACGATTCCGCCGATGATCGAGGCGAGGAGGGTGGTGGTCGGGTCGGGCCGGACCAGGGGCTGCACCAGGCCGAGGACGAGCCCCATGGCGCCGACGACGGCGACCGTACGGAACGGCCGGTGCACGGCGAGGCTGAAGAGCGCGACGAGCAGGGCGCCGGCCGCGGCCGGGGAGAACACGCTCAGCAGGCACAGGGCGACGGCGAGATGGACGGGCCGGCGGCGGCGCAGCCAGACCGAGCAGCAGGCGACGAGACCGGCCGCCTCGTCGAAGTGGACGACACCGGCCCCGGCGCCGTTGATCTCGGCGCTCTGGTCGATGACCACCAGGGCCATCAGCACGGCGAAGAGGAAGGCGGCGAGGTCGACGAGCCAGTCGCGTACGGTACGCCGCGGCCGCCCTCGGGCGGTGGTCCGTACGGGCCGCCCGCCCGCCGGTTCCGGGTCGTACAGCTCCGGGTCCGCGACCATGGCCGACGGCAGCAGCCAGGAGTATTCCGTACGGGTCATACGACCACGTTACGCAGGGGGAACGCGGGCCGCTGCCGGTTGCGGGCGGGGCGCTACCAAAGTCGGGCGACCGAAGACTTTCGGCTACGCCCCGGGGCCCGACGGCCGACGCGCGCGCACGGCGCGCGGCGCCAGCATCGGTGTCATGAGGAAGTTGCTGGAGTCCGCGGGCGGACTGCTGATGTTGGTGGGGGTCGCCGGGGCGATCCGGGAGCTGACGGGCTGGTTCCCGTTCCTGGGGGGCGCCGACAAGCTCCTGGAACAGGTGCCGTACCTCGACGACCAGGCGCTGTTCACCTATGTCGTGGTCGCCGTGGTGGGCTTTGTACTGGTCATGATCGCGGAAGCGGAGCCGGGGCGCCGGTGAGGATCCCGGCGGCCCGGCCCCGTGGCGGGGGCGCGTGCCGACCGCCGTCGCGCTCGTCGGCGGGCGCGGCGGGAGGGGTCAGACCCGCGCGTACGGCGGCGCCGGGCGGGGGCCGCTGCCCTCCCGCGCCGCCGTCCACTTGTCGTGCAGCCACATCCGGGTGGCCCGCCGGTTCCCGGCGGCGTCCCAGCGGATATCGCGTTCGTACGTGACGACCTCGCCCCGGTCGTCGACGATCACCCAGGTGTAGAGCCCGTTCTCGTGCCGGCTCTTGACCTTGGCGCCGCTGACGGTGTGCCGGGCTCCGGCCCGGTCGCGTACCTCCTCGTCGTGCCGGTCGACCCATTGCACGGAGAGCCCCGCCGAGTGCTCGGGGACGAAGCGCCCCATCCAGGCGAAGGCCGCCTTCTCCGCCGCCTCGTCGGAGGGCAGGGGCAGGGCTGTCGCGTCGGCGGTCATCCGGGTGTAGCCGAGCAGGGTGCCTTCGCCGTCCAGCACGGTGGTGATGTGTTCGCCGCCGAGGGTGCGCCCGGTCCCCCGCTCGTAGCGGACGACCGTCACCGGCCGGTTGTCGTGCCGCTCCGCGCGGACCTGGACCGGGCGCCAGCCGGCCGGGAGCGGGAGCCCGGCGGCCGTCAGGGACTCCCGGGACCGCCGGGTGGCGGATCGCTCGTCATCGCCGCCCGGCGGCAGGGGCCTCACCTGTTTGTTCTCCTGTTCCGTCGTCTGGAGGGTCCCCGGCCCGCCGTTCACAGGACCGGCGGTCGGGGCGGCGGCCGTCGCGCCGGGGGACGTATCGTCGCCGGTGGCGTCGATCAGCAGGGCCGTACCCAGCAGGCAGGCTCCGCCGAGGGCCAGGGCGGGGATCAGGACGCGGGATCGCATGGTCGTGTCGTTCCTTTCCTACGGTGGCGTTCTTCCGTGCGGTGATCAGGTGCTGTCCGGCGGCCGCCAGCGCCGCACCCGTGTACAGGGCCCCGGCGACCAGGGCGGAGACGGTCGCGAAGCCGCCGCCGACGGAGGTCGCCAGCTGCGGGCCGAGGCCGGCGCCGGTGAAGAGGACGAAGGTGTAGAGCGCCACCGCAGCGCCGCGGGCCGGGCCCGCGGCGGATCCGATGACCTCGACGAAGGCCGGGGCGGCGACCGCGACTCCGAGCGCGAAGACGAACAGCAGGGCTCCGAGCGCCACCGGGCCGAGGCCGCCGCCGGCGGTGAGCAGGGCCGTCGCTCCGCTCACGGTGCCCGCCAGGAACAGGGCCCCGACCACCCGGTGGGCGGCGGGCACCCGGACGAGGAGGGGGGTCGCCAGGGGTACCAGCACCATGGCGGGCAGCGCGGCGGCCCGCAGGAGCAGCATGGTGCCGGGCCGGTCGGCCGATACGGCGGGGCCCGCCGACGGGAGTCCGGCGTAGAGGGCGACGAAGCCGCCGAGCAGGGTGGCCGTGGCGAGCAGGAAGAGGACCGTGGAGGGGCGGGTGAGCAGCCGGCCCATGGCCCGGTAGGCGTCCGGGGCGGAGACAGCGGCGGTGCTCCCGTCGGACGGGAGCACGGTACGCAGCAGTACGGCTCCACCGGCCATGGCCGCGGCGCAGACCAGGAAGACGGCCCGCCAGGTCCAGATCTCGGCCACGGCGTGCGAGAGCACCTGGCCGATGACGCCCGCCGCGAGGAACGAACTGGTCAGCCAGGTCATGGCGGTGACGCGGCGGGCCGGTTCGATCCGTTCGGCGAGACAGGCGAAGGCGGCGGGCGCGAAGGTGGACGCCGCCAGGCCCTGCGCGGCGCGGACGGCGCAGCCCGTCACCAGGTCGGGCGCCGTCGTGACGACGGCCGTGGCGATCGCCGTGAGCACCAGGCCGCCGACGATGATCCGGCGGCGGCCGTACCGGTCCGAGAGGGGGCCGGAGACCAGGAACCCCGCGGCGTAGCCGAAGCCGAAGGCGGTGGTGGCCCAGCCGGCCGCCGATGTGGTCGTGGACCAGGAGTCGGCGAGGTCGTCGAGGACCGGGAGCGGGGTGTAGAGCTGCCCGACGACCAGGATGCCCACGGCGCACAGGGCGAAAACGGTCCGCCCGAAGGGGGCGGTCCCGGGTCCGGCCGGAGTCGGGGTTTCGGCCCGACGGGCGTGCTGTGAGGGGCAGTTGGCGTCGGAGGTCATGCGCCACATCAGACCAACCAACTAGTTGGATGTCAAGGCGGATCCAACTGTCCGGTTGGATAAGGTGGGGTCATGGTGAGAGATACAGCCGCGACGAAGCAGAAGCTCCTGCGGGCGGCACGGCGGGAGTTCGCGGCCCTGGGGGTGGCGGGGGCCCGGGTCGACCGCATCGCGGAGCTGGCCGGGGTCAACAAGGAGCGGCTGTACGGCCACTTCGGCAGCAAGGAGGGCCTGTTCGCGGCGGTGGTGAGCGCCGCGATGGACGAACTCACCGAGGAGGTGGGCGAACCGGGCGAGGACGTCGCGGCCTGGGTGGGGTCGGTGTACGACTTCCACCGTGAGCGTCCCGAGCTGCTGCGGCTGCTGCTGTGGGAGGCGCTGAGCCGCGACGGGGACGAACTCCCGGGCGAGCAGGGGCGCGCCGACCGCTACGCCCGCAAGGTCGACGCCCTGTCGGAGCGGCTCGGGGTCGAGCCCGGCCCCCGTACGGCCGTCGCGCTGCTGTCCCTGATCGGCCTGGCGGCGTGGCCGAACTCGGTGCCCCAGCTCACCCGTCTGATCGTCGGCCCCCACCTGGGGACGGACGATACGTCCGACGTGGTCCGCAGCGCGGTGGTGGAGCTGGCGTCGGGCCTGGTGAAGGGGGTACGAGAGACGGGGACGGCCGGGTAGCACCCGCACCGCCGAGGGCCCGTTACGCGCCCCCGCACTCCGGACGTTCCGGGCCCCGGTTGGGGCATCTTCGCGCCATGGCGCCGCCCGGCGCACGGGGCGAACCCCCGGACACGGCCCGGGGGTTCCGGATCAGCCGCCCAGTTCGCGGTGGCGCGCGTTCAGCCGGGCCGCGCCTTCGCCCGTGAGGGAGCCGAAGAGGCGGAGCCGGGAGATCCCGCCGTCGGGGTAGATGTCGATCCGGACCTCCCGCGCGGTCACCGGCGCGTCCAGCACGATCCGGTGATCGGTGTCCGGCTGGAGCCGGGTCCTGGGCACGATCTCCGTCCACGCCCCCTCCCCCTCCGTACCGCTGTCGCGTACGGAGAGCGCGGCCCAGCCCGCACTGTTGCCCTTGAGGTACGCGGTGTCGATCTCGATCGCGCGGATATCGGCCTGCTCGACGAGCCGGTAGCGGATCCAGTCGTTGCCGTGGTCGCGACGGCGCCGGGTCTCCCAGCCGTCGTCCATCTTGCGGGAGCGGCCCGGCTGGATGGTGTGGGTGGCCGGTGAGTAGAAGCGGTCGGACGCGTCCTCGACCCGGCCGCCGTTCTCCAGCGCCGCGAGGTCGAAGGTGCCCAGGACGCCCAGCCACGCGGGGTCGGGCGCGATCTCCCCGTACACCCGCAGCCGGGCGATCCCGCCGTCCGGGTGCTGCTTGAGCCGGAGATGGGTGAAGCGCCGCTCGGCACGGACGGTGAAGCCGTTGGCCGCGTGGCCGCCGATGTCCGTCCGGCGGACGAGGGACGTCCAGGCGACGTCGTCCGCGAGCAGCTCCTCCGGCGACGGGCTGCCGGGCAGGGCCGTCGCCTCGACGGAGACGGCCCGCGGGTAGTTGCCCCGGAAGTGGGCGGTGTCGACGACGACGCCGCGAATGATTCCGGGGGCGCCGAGGCGGATCAGGGCCCAGTCGTGGTCCTCGTCCGCCGGGTGCGGCAGTTCGGCGGAGACGCCCCGGCGGCGGCGGGTCTCCCAGCCGTCCATGACCTTGCCTTTGTGCCCGAAGTGCTCGGGGTCGAAGACGGCGGGCGCGGGGACGAGCAGGTTCTCCCGATGGGCGAAGAACTCGTCGTTGGCGGCGATCACGGCCCCGCCCAGGCGCCGGTCGGCGAGGTCGGGGTGGTGGGTGAAGGGGAAGTCGGCGGTGCGGTAGTCGGCGTAGGGGTCGCCGCCGCCGTAGGGGCGGGCGTCACCGGTGAAGGACGGAAAGGCGCGGGTGTCAGGGGTCTCGGCGGTCGTCTCGGTCGGGGACATGTTCAGTTGTTCCTTTCGAGGAGGCGGCCGGTGGGTCCGGCCGGGGTTCCGTCCGTCGCGATCCGCGCCCCGCGCAGCCAGGTGGAGCGGACGACCCCGCCGAGGGTCCGGCCCGCGTAGGCGGTCACCGGGTTGCGGTGGTGGAGCCGGGCCGGGTCGACGGTGAAGGTCTCGTCGGTCGCCAGGACCGCGAAGTCGGCGTCGCGCCCCGGCTCGATCGCGCCCTTGCGGTCGAGCCCGGCGAGCAGCGCGGGGCCCGCGGCCATCCAGCGGGCCACGTCGTCGATGCCGTGGCCGCGCCGCCGGGCCTCGGTCCATACGGCGGAGAGTCCCAGCTGGAGCGATGAGATACCGCCCCAGGCGGAGCCGAAGTCGGCGGTCTTGAGGTCGCCAGTACAGGGCGAGTGGTCGGAGACGACGCAGTCGATCGTCCCGTCGGCGAGCCCGGCCCAGAGGGCGTCCTGGTTGGCGGCCTCCCGGATCGGCGGGCAGCATTTGAACTCCGTGGCGCCGTCGGGGACTTCCTCGGCGGTGAGGGTGAGGAAGTGCGGACAGGTCTCGGCGGTGATCCGTACGCCGTCCGCTTTGGCGCGGGCGATCAGCGGCAGGGCGTCGGCGGACGACAGATGCAGTACGTGGACACGGGGCGCGCGGTCACCGAGTTCGCGGGCGAGCGCGACGAGGGTCTCGACGGCCGCGTTCTCGGCGGCCCGGGGGCGGGAGGCGAGGAAGTCGGTGTACCGGCCGCCGGACGGTCCTTCCGCCAGCTCCCGGGGGTCTTCGGCGTGCACGATCAGCAGCCCGCCGAAGCCGCCGATCGCGGCCATGGCCCGGGCCAGCCGCTCCCGGTCCAGTTCGGGGAACTCCTCCACCCCGGACGGCGAGAGGAAGCATTTGAAGCCGAAGACCCCGGCGTCGTGCAGGGGCCGCAGATCGGCGGTGTTGCCGGGGATCGCGCCGCCCCAGAAGCCGGTGTCCACATGGACGGCGGGCCGGGCCACGGCCTGCTTGACCCGCAGATGCTCCACGGTGGTGGTGGGCGGCCGGGAGTTCAGCGGCATATCGATCAGGGTCGTGACACCCCCCGCGGCGGCGGCCCGGGTGGCGGCCCTGAAGCCCTCCCACTCGGTGCGCCCCGGGTCGTTCACATGGACGTGGGTATCGACCAGACCCGGCAGTACGGCGTCGTCGCCGACGTCCTCCAGCGGGATGTCCGGCGGTGGGACGGTGTCGTACGGCAGCACCCCGGCGATCCTGCCGCCGGCGACGGTGACGAGGGCGGGCCGGATGCCCTCGGGGGTCACCACCCGGGTCGAGCGCAGCGCCAGCCGGGCACCCGGCGCCGTACCCGTATCCACCGCTTCCGCCGCTTCCACCGATTCCGCCATCGGCCACTCCGCCCGTCCAGAGACTTCAACGAATTGTTGAATAGCTGTGGGAGGCATCCTCGTCACACCGACCGGCGCCGTCAAGGGTTGGATTTTTCCGTAAAATGGAAGGAGAATACCGCCAGGCAGAATGAGTGGAGGTCGACATCCGCTCCCCGGCAACCGCATCGCACCGGGACGAACACCCCCTGACCGGCGCGGACTCCGGGGCGGGGACGGTGTGCCGACGCCGACCTCCCGGTAGGCTGCACTCTTGTCCGCCCGCCCGAAAGGACCGCCGCCCGTGCCGACGTCCAGTGCCAGCGCCCGCTCCACCGACGCCGCCAAACCGTCGAGCGGCGGGGGTGTGCAGTCCTTGGAGCGCGCCTTCGATCTGCTCGAACGCATGGCCGACGCCGGGGGCGAGGTCGGACTGAGCGAGTTGTCGGGCAGCAGCGGACTGCCGCTGCCCACCATCCACCGGCTGATGCGCACGCTGGTGGCCTGCGGTTACGTCCGTCAGCAGCCCAACCGCCGCTATGCGCTCGGCCCCCGGCTGATCCGGCTCGGCGAGTCCTCGGCCCGGCTGCTCGGCACCTGGGCGCGGCCCTATCTGGCGCGGCTGGTCGACGAGACGGGCGAGACCGCGAATATGGCGCTGCTCGACGGTGACGAGATCGTCTATGTGGCGCAGGTGCCGTCGAAGCACTCGATGCGGATGTTCACCGAGGTGGGACGGCGGGTGCTGCCGCACTCCACCGGGGTCGGCAAGGCGCTGCTCGCCGGATGTCCGGCGGACGAGGTGCGGGCGCTGCTGGCCCGGACCGGGATGCCCGCGGCGACCGAGAAGACGATCACCACTCCCGAGGGCTTCCTCGCCGCTCTGGAGCAGGTCCGCCACAACGGCTACGCCGTCGACGACAACGAGCAGGAGATCGGGGTCCGCTGCCTCGCGGTCCCGGTGCCCGACTCCCCCACGGCGGCGGCCATCTCGATCTCGGGCCCGGCGGGCCGGGTGACGGACGCGGCCACGGAGAAGATCGTGCCGGTCCTCCAGGAAGTGGCCCGGGACCTCTCGGCGGCCCTGGCGAACACCTCGACCGGCTGACGCGCTTCACGACCGACACGCTTCACGACCGACACGCTTCGGGGCGCGGTGCCCGCCACGGCCATCGGCCGACGACGGACACCGCGCCCCGGAGGACAGTCGTGCGCGGCTACGACTTACGACGCGCTCGCGGCCTCGTCGATGAGGTCCACGACCGCCTTCGGCTGGGACGCCAGCGACGCGTGACTGGCGTCGAGTTCGATGACCTTGCGGGGGTTCATCCGGGCGGCCATCCGGCGCTCGTTGTCCGGATGGATCATGCGGTCGTCGGTGGACACCTGGTACCAGACCGGCTTGTTGCGCCAGGCCGGTGCGGTGATGTTGTCGCCGAAGGTGGAGGCCAGCGGCGCCTTCTGGGTGACGGCCATGACCAGCGCGTCGTCCTCGGGCAGATCCTGGCCGAAGCTCCAGTGGAACTTGTCCTGCTTGATCCAGAGGTAGCCGTCGGAGTCCGGCACGAGGTTGTCGAAGGCGGCGGGCGGGTGCTCCTGGCTGATCTGACCGGGGCTCTCACCGGCGTCGGGGGCGAACGCCGCGATGTACACCAGTGCGGTGACATTGGGCAGATCGCCCGCCTCGGTGATGACGGCACCGCCGTAGGAGTGACCCACCAGCACCACGGGCCCGTCCACCTGCCGGACCATCTTCCGGGTGCGCTCGGCGTCCTCCGCGAGGGACGTCAGCGGGTTCTCGACCGCGTAGAGCTTGTCGTACCCTCGGCTCTTCAGTTCCAGGATCGCCTTGCCCCAGTGGGCGGCACCGCCCCAGAAGCCGTGTACCAGAACGATCGTCGGCTTGTCGGCCATGTCCACACCTTCGTATCGGTCGTGTGTCGGTGGACCCCCCTGCCGTTCCACGCTATGACCGGGTACGGACCCCCGCCACCGCAGCCGGAGCCGGGCGGGGCCGGGGCGGCCCGCCCGGGACGGGCGGGCGCCCCGCGGGGCGGGTCACCGCCGGCGCGGCACCTCGCCGAACATGTCCACGGCGTTGCGCACCCCGAGCACTCCGGGGGCGAGCGCGCTGACCGAGCCGATGGCCCCGGCGATCAGCAGCAGGGCCCGGCGCATCCGGGCGATATCGGGATCGCCCCGGGCCGCCATCTCCGCCAGTACGCCCAGCTCCTCCTCGGCAACGTCCCGATCGGAGAAGCGACCCGGGTGGGCCGCCAGTTCCCGGCGGAGCCGGGAGACCGCGGCACGCAACCCGGTCACCCTCGGGTCCTCACCACTGTCCGTCACCTGCGCCTGCCCCACGCTCCGCAAGAGACCTCAACCCCCCTCGCCGGCAACCGGATGCTTCGACACTCTGGGTCGATATTCAACCACCCTGAGTTGCGGGTCAGTTAACGCCATCCGGGGCGGTGTGCGCCACTCCACGGACCGAATTCGGCCCGGATGCAGGCAGGATTCAGGCCGTTTTCAGGATGTCGGCTGGACGGGCTCCACGGCGCTGAGCCAGGTGGTCACATCGACCGTGACAAACCTGCTCGGATCCGAATCGGGGGATTTCCCCTGGTAGGTGACGACGCCGACATGACCGGAGTCGGTCAGCACACAGAACACGGAGCCCTTGGAGATCCCGTCGAGGTTCAGTTTCTGGGCATAGCGGGTCTCCGTCCGGCAGGTGGCCAGATCCGGCTTCTGTCCGCTGCGCAGGAGAATCAGGCGTCCGTCGCGTACCTCTAGTTGACCCAGGTTCCAGTCGTAGTAGACGTCCTGGTTGGTGGAGTCGTCCTTGACGGGCTTGAGCGGGTCGTCGCCGAAGGTCAGGTGGTATCCGCTGACGAGGTTGATACCGCGGTACTCACGGGGTTCCGGGTCGTCGAGCGGCTCGGCGGGGGCAACCGGAGCCGACGAGTCCGGCGCCTCGGCGGTGCCGTCGGCGGCCGGGTCGTCCACCGGCGGCCCGGCCGGTTCCCGGGCGGCCGGCGTGGTGTCCCCGGAGCTCTTCGGGGCGGCGTTGTCCCGGGTCTCCCCGGAGTCGTCGCCGGCGAGCGCGAGATAGGCGCCGCCGCCCGCGAGCCCGCCCACGACCAGGGTCGCGGCCACGGCGACGGCGATGATCCGGCCGCGCCCGCGGCGCTCGGGCCCGGTGGCGGCGGGGCCCGTGGCGGACTCGGGTACGTACGGCGCCGGGGCCTGGGCCCCGTAGGCGGCACCGGGGACCGTGGGCGACGCGGCGGGCGGGGTGGAGCCGTACGCGGCCGGGGGCGGCCCGAAGCCGGGCGGCGGGGTCGCCGGCGCGGACGCCGCGGTCGGCTCGGGCGCCGGGGCACTCACGGGCTGCGGCGGGGCGACCGGCTGCGGCGGGGCCGCGTTCACCGGGGGCGCGGGGTTCACCGGCGGCGCGACGGGCGGCGGCGGTGTCACCGGCGGCGCGGGCGCCGCCTTGCGGGTGCCGATCTCCGCCGCGACCGCGCCCGGCAGCCACTCCTCGGGCCTGCGCAGCACGGTCTCCCCGTTGGCGCTCTGACAGATCGTGAGCACCTCGGCGACGGACGGACGTTCGAGGGGGTCCTTCGCGAGACAGCGGGTGACGAGTTCCACGAGGCGCTCGGGGATCGCCGACAGATCCGGCTCTTCGTGGACGATGCGGTAGAGGACTCCGTGGGAGGTGCCCTCCCCGAAGGCGGCCCGGCCTCCGGCCGCGTACGCCGCGACCAGACCGAGCGCGAAGATGTCGGTGGCGGGTGTGACCGTCGTCCCGGCGGCCTGCTCGGGCGCCATGAACGAGGGGGTGCCGATGGTGACCCCGCTACTGGTGAGCGATGTGGCGTCGGCGGCCCGCGCGATCCCGAAGTCGATGACACGGGGCCCGTCGGCGGCGAGCAGGACGTTCGCGGGCTTGAGGTCGCGGTGGACGATGCCCGCGCCGTGGATGACCTGGAGCGCCTCGGCGATCCCGGCGACCAGCAGCAGCACGGTCTCCACCGGGAGCTTGCCGTGCTCGGCGACGGCGGCGGCGAGGGAGGGCCCGGGGACGTACGCGGTGGCGAGCCACGGCTGCGCGGCCTCCGGGTCGGCGTCGATCACCGGCGCCGTGTACAGCCCCTGCACCCGCTGCGCCGCGTGCACCTCCTGGGCGAAGCGGCGCCGGAACTCGGCGTCCTGCCCGAAGTCGGGGCGGATCACCTTGATGGCGACCGGGCGTCCCCCGGGCGTATAGGAGAGATAGACCTTCCCCATGCCACCGGCGCCGAGCCTGGCGGCGAGCCGATAGCCCGCGACATGGCGCGGATCCCCTTCCCCAAGCGGCTGGAAAACCGTTCCTTCGGGTATGCGCCCACTCATCGTTGTGTGTCCCCCACGAACCACCGCGAACTACGCGCGCGGGCCCGTGAATCGGGCCGCGCACCGGAGGGGTGCACCCTATAACGGGGTGTGCGCGCCGCGATCGGCAGGCATGCGGTAGGCAGGACGTATGAACGGAACGATCCGGAACGAGCGGGACGACCGGCCCGCGGTGGCGGGGCTGCTGCTCGCCGCGGGCGGCGGCCGGCGGCTGGGCGGCCGCCCGAAGGCGTTGCTACGGCACCGGGGCCGCCCGCTCGTGGAACACGCGGCCGACGCGCTGCGCGCGGGCGGCTGCGACCCGGTGCACGTGGTGCTGGGCGCGGCGGGTGAGCGGGTGCGCGCGGAGGCCGATCTGACGGGGTGTGTCCTGGTGGACAACCCCGGCTGGGCGCGGGGCATGGGCTCGTCGCTGCGGGTGGGCCTGGCGTCGCTCGCGGCGGCACCGGCGGTGGACGCGGCGCTGGTGGTCCTGGTGGACCAGCCCGGGATCGGCGCGGCGGCCGTCGCCAGGATCCGGGCGGCCGTCTCCCCGGACGGCCGCGCCCGCGACGCCCTCGTGTCGGCGTCGTACGGCGGCGAGCGGGGCCACCCGGTGCTCTTCGGCGCGGCGCGCTGGCCGGAGATCGCGCGCGGTGCGACGGGCGACCGGGGCGCGCGGGCGTATCTCCTGGCGCACCGGGAGTCGCTCACCCTGGTGGAGTGCGGCGACGTGGCGAACCCCTTCGACATCGACACCCCGGAGGACCTCCCGCGACTCGTCTAGGTTTCCGGGCGGTACGGCGATAAGGGCGCGGCCGGCCCGTGGGCGGGAATCGGCGCCTTGTTCTTCCACGATGAGGAAACTACTATCCATTTCGATCATCCCTCCGCTCGCCGAAGGAAGTGACCGCTCATGTCCGCACCAGCGCCGTCCCCGCTGGCCGTCGTCGCGGCCCAGAACCCGCCCCGGCAGGAGGAGGTGCTCACCGGCGCCGCCCTCGCGTTCCTCGCCGAGCTGCACCGGCGCTTCACCCCGCGCCGGAACGAGTTGCTGGCCCGCCGCGCCGAGCGCCGCGCGGAGATCGCCCGTACATCCACCCTCGACTTCCTCCCCGAGACCGCCGCCGTCCGGGAGGACGATTCATGGCGCGTCGCCCCCGCTCCCCCGGCCCTCGCGGACCGCCGGGTGGAGATCACCGGGCCCACGGACCGGAAGATGACGATCAACGCGCTCAACTCGGGCGCCCGGGTCTGGCTCGCCGATTTCGAGGACGCATCCGCACCGACCTGGGAGAACGTCGTTCTGGGGCAGCTGAATATGAGCGATGCCTACCGGCGCGCGATCGACTTCACGGACGAGCGCTCCGGGAAGACGTACGCCCTGAGGCCGGACGAAGAACTGGCGACGGTCGTGATGCGCCCCCGCGGCTGGCATCTCGCCGAACGCCATCTCGTCGCGGCGGACGGCACCCCGGTCCCCGGCGCGCTCGTCGACTTCGGCCTCTACTTCTTCCACAACGCCCGGCGGCTGATCGACCTCGGCAAGGGGCCGTACTTCTACCTCCCCAAGCTGGAGTCGCATCTGGAGGCCCGGCTCTGGAACGACGTCTTCGTCTTCGCCCAGGAGTATGTGGGCATCCCTCGGGGCACGGTCCGTGCCACGGTCCTGATCGAGACCATCACCGCCGCGTACGAGATGGACGAGATCCTCTACGAGCTGCGCGACCACGCGGCCGGGCTCAACGCGGGTCGCTGGGACTATCTCTTCTCCATCATCAAGAACTTTCGCGACGGCGGCGAGAAGTTCGTACTCCCGGACCGCAACGCGATCACGATGACCGCGCCCTTCATGCGCGCGTACACCGAACTCCTGGTCCGCACCTGCCACCGCCGCGGCGCCCACGCGATCGGCGGCATGGCCGCGTTCATCCCCTCACGGCACGACCCCGAGATCAACAAGGTGGCGTTCGAGAGGGTCAAGGCGGACAAGGACCGGGAGGCCGCGGACGGCTTCGACGGCTCCTGGGTGGCCCACCCCGATCTGGTGCCGGTCGCCATGGCCTCCTTCGACGCGGTCCTGGGTGACCGGCCGAACCAGAAGGACCGGCTGCGGGAGGACGTCTCGGTGGCCGCCGGCGACCTGATCGCCGTCGACTCGCTCGACGCCCGGCCGACGTACGAGGGGCTGCGCAACGCCGTCCAGGTCGGGATCCGCTATATCGAGGCGTGGCTGCGCGGGGTCGGCGCGGTCGCGATCTTCAACCTGATGGAGGACGCCGCCACCGCCGAGATCTCCCGGTCCCAGATCTGGCAGTGGATCGACGCGGGGGTCGTCTTCGAGAACGGCGAGCGGGCCACACCCGAGCTGGCGCGGCGGGTCGCCGCCGACGAACTGGCCGCCGTCCGCGCCGAGCTGGGCGAGGAGACGTTCGCGGCGGGCCACTGGCAGGCGGCGCACGATCTGCTGCTGCGGGTGGCGCTGGACGAGCGGTACGAGGACTTCCTCACGCTGCCCGCGTACGAGCGGCTCACCGGCTGAGGACGACGGTCGGCCGAGGATCACGACCGCCTGAAGATCACGACCGTCTGAGGAACACGACCGTCTGAAGAACACGACCGCGCGCCACCGTCGGCCCGCGGTCCCGGGAGCGTTCCCGGGACCGCGGGCCGATACGCGTACCGCCGTCCGCCGGGCCACACCCCCCGCGCCCCACCGTCACCCGGACGGTCCGCGCCGTCACTCTCCCGCGCCGTGCGGCGTGCGGTCCGGGGAGCGGGCGAAAACGCTGAGGTCGACAGCCCCCTGCGAAAGAATCGAGAAACCACCATGGCTGTGTCCCCACCCTCCGCGTCCGCCACCGCCCGCCGCCGGATATCCCGGACCTGCGCCCTCACCGTCGCCCTGGCGACGACGGCGCTGACCGCCGCGCCCG
Organism: Streptomyces sp. NPDC059248; assembly: GCF_042753905.1. NCBI lineage: Bacteria > Bacillati > Actinomycetota > Actinomycetes > Kitasatosporales > Streptomycetaceae > Streptomyces > Streptomyces sp. NPDC059248. Next base: position 78,237 of record NZ_JBHYZV010000009.1, read on the forward strand.
CCTCGGTCGCCGCCGCCGAGACCGCCTCCGGCGGATCCGGCGGTGTCAAGCCGACCGTCGTCCTGGTGCACGGCGCGTTCGCGGACGCCTCCGGCTGGAACGCGGTCGCCGAGGAACTGCTGGATCACGGCTACAAGGTGATCGCGCCCGCCAATCCGCTGCGGAGCCTGGTCTCCGACTCGGCGTACATCGCCAGCGTGCTCAAGAGCATCGACGGGCCGATCGTGCTCGCGGGGCACTCCTACGGCGGTGCCGTGATCGGCAGCGCCGCGGTGGGGAACCCGAACGTCCGGGCGCTGGTGTACGTCTCGGCGTTCATGCCCGACAAGGGGGAGAACCTGGGCGCGCTGTCGACCAAGTTCCAGGGCAGTGAGCTGCAGCCCGCGCTCAATCCGGTCCCGTACACGGACGGCACCGCCACCGGCCAGGACCTGTACATCAAGACGGACAAGTTCCACAGCGTCTTCGCCGCCGACCTGCCGGCCTCGCAGACCCGGCTGATGGCCGTCGAGCAGCGCCCGATCGCGGCGGCCTGTTTCGAGCAGGCCGCGCCGGGCGCGGCATGGCGGACGGTCCCCTCGTGGTTCGTGGTCTCCAAGCACGACAAGGCGATCGCCCCCGACCTGGAGCGCTGGCAGGCCGCCCGCGCCAAGTCGAAGACGGTGGAGATCGACTCGTCGCATGTGTCGATGATGTCCCACCCGGGCGTGGTCACCCGGCAGATCCAGGACGCGGCCAAGGCCACCGCCACCGGGACGAAGCAGAGCGCGGCGCTGGCCGAGACGGGTTCGCGGACCATGGCGCTGGTCGGCGTCGGCGGTCTGGCGGGCACCGCGATACTCGCGGGCACGGCGCTGCTGGTGACGACGCGCCGGCAGAGCGCGGCGCGCGGCGACTGAGGTATCCGTTCGAGCCGCCGACGGGACGGCCGGGTGCGACGGTTCGCGCCCGGCCGTCCCGCGGTTCAGCGGACGACCACCGTCCGCTGGGCCGAGAAGTCGCCCCATTTGCCGTCGGGCAGCTTGGCGCGGATCTTCACGCTGTAGCGGGTGCCCGGCGGGTCGGTGACGACCATGGTGTACGTCGCCCGACCGTCCGGCGGCTCCGCGCCCCAGACGATCGTGGTGCCGAGCCTGCCGTTGAGATACAGCTCGTGGGACTTGACGGCGCCGCCGATGTCCGGCGGCAGCCAGCTCAGTTCGATTCTGCCCTTCTCGACCTCGGTGGTCAGATCGGTGGGGGCGGTGCTGGGTCCCTTGCCGGGGGCGGGCTCGGTGGTCAGGTCCACGGAGTTGCTGTCGGGCGAGGAGTTCTCGGAGGCGTCCCGGGCCCGGACGGTGAAGGTGTAGACGATCCCGGGCCGCAGTCCCGGTACCTGGGTGGTGGTCTCGGTGCCGGAGACGCTGTGGATACGGGTGTCCTCCTGGTAGATGTCGTACGCCGTCACCTTGAAGTTGTCGGTCGACCCCGACCAGCTCAGGGTCACCGACCGCTGCCCGTCGACCGTGCCCCGCAGCTTGCCCGGTGTGGTGGGGGGCTTCTTGTCGTTCGGTGTGGGGGCCGGGGTGGTGACGGCCGCGGCGGGACCGGCCGGGGAGACATTGCCCGCGGCGTCCCGGGCCCGGACGGTGAAGGTGTACGCGGTCGCGGGGGCGAGGCCCTCGACATCGGCCATGGTCCGGTCGCCCGGCACGGTCTTGACCCTCTTGCCCTTCTGGTACAGCTCGTAGCCGGTGACGGCCTTGTCGTCCTTCGCGGCGTGCCACATGAGGTGGACGGAGGTGGCGCTGCCCGCCTCGGCGTGGACGCCGGTGGGGGTGGTGGGCGGCTTGGTGTCCTTCTTCTCCCCGCCGTCGGAGCAGCCGGTGAGGAGCAGGAGGACGGCGGCGCAGAACAGCGCGGCGGGTGTGGGGGGATGGCGCACGATCGGGCCTCCGCTGACGAGAGCGTCGTAATGGTCCAGACCAACTGGTCCAATATCCCGCCGGTACGCCCCCGGTATCAACCCCCTGTCGAAACCCCTTCAGCCGACGGCGGGCACGACGTTCGGTGCGGCGCCCGGTGCGGTGTCGGATTCGGCGTCCGGTGCGGCCTCCCGTTCGGTCTCCTGTTCGGCGGCGGGCCGGTGGTGGCGGCCGATGGGCACAACCAGGGGTGTCCCGCTCACCGGGTCCGTGACGATCCGGCAGCGCAGCCCGAACACGTCCGCCACCAGCTCGGGCGTGATCACCTCGGCGGGGCGGCCCTCGGCGACGAGCCGGCCGCCCTTCAGGGCGATGATGTGGTCGGCGTACCGGCAGGCCTGGTTGAGGTCGTGCAGCACCATCACGACGGTCCGGCCCTCGGTCCGGTTCAGATCGGTGACGAGGTCGAGGACGTCGATCTGATGGGCCAGGTCGAGATAGGTAGTCGGCTCGTCGAGCAGCAGATACGGGGTCTCCTGGGCGACGGCCATGGCGATCCAGGCGCGCTGCCGCTGGCCGCCGGAGAGTTCGTCCACGGACCGGTCGGCCAGCTCCGTCAGCCCGGTGGCGCGCAGGGCGTCGTGGACGGCGCGCTCGTCCGCCGGGGACCACTGGCGCCACCAGGTCTGGTGCGGGGAGCGGCCGCGGGAGACCAGGTCGACCACGGTCAGCCCGTCGGGCGCGACGGGCGACTGCGGAAGGATGCCGAGCAGGCGGGCGAGTTCCCGGGTCGGGGTCTCGTGGACGGAGCGGCCGTCGAGTGTGACCGCTCCGGCGGCCGGGGCGAGCAGCCGGGCCAGCGCCCGCAGCAGGGTGGACTTGCCGCAGGCGTTGGCGCCGACGACGGCGGTGATCCGGCCGGTGGGGAAGGAGACGTCGAGGTCGTCGACGACGGTCCGGTCGTCGTAGCCGAGCCGCAGGGACCGGGCCCGAAGCCCTTGGTCAGCGGTGGCCGGTTCGGGCTCCACGGAGTGGTCGGACATGTGTTCAGCCTCCTGAACCGGCGCGGTTGGCGCGGACGAGCAGCCACAGCAGTACCGGCGCTCCGAGCACTCCGGTGACGATCCCCACGGGCAGTTCGGTGCCGTGGATCAGCTTGCGGGCGATGAGGTCGGACACCAGGACCATCAGGGCCCCGGTGAGCCCGGACGCCAGCGGCGGCGGCCAGGGGGTCCGGGCGAGCCGCAGGGCGATCTGCGGCGCGGCGAGGGCGACGAACGCGACGGGCCCGGCGACGGCGGCGCCGAACGCGGCGAGCCCGACCCCGGCGAGCAGCGCCGCCACCCGGACCGGCTGGACCCGGATGCCCAGGCCCCGGGCGACGTCGTCGCCGAGCTGGAGGTCGCGCAGCTGGCGGCCGAGGAGCAGGGCGGGCGGCACCAGGAGCACCATGGCCCAGATCAGCGGGGTGACCTGGGGCCAGTCGCGGCCGTTGAGGTTGCCGACGAGCCAGCCGAGCGCCGCCTGGGCCTCGTACCGTTCGCCGCGGGCCAGCAGATAGTCGGTGACGCTGGTGCAGATCCAGCCGACGCCGATACCGACGAGGACGATGCGGTAGCCGGTGGTGCCGCGCCGCCAGGCCAGAACGTAGACGACGAGGGCCGAGCCGAGCCCGCCGGCCAGGGCCAGCAGCTGGGTGCTGACACCGTCCCGGCCGCCGAGGACGATACCGGCGACGACCGCGGTGCCCGCGCCCTGCGTGATGCCGATCATGTCGGGGCTGGCGAGCGGATTGCGGGTGAGGGTCTGGAAGAGGGCTCCGGCGATACCGAAGGCGCAGCCGACGAGGAGGCCCGCGAGGGCCCTGGGCAGCCGTAGCTCGCGGACGACGAGTTCATCGCCGGGGTCGCCGGTGCCGAGAAGGGCGCGGACGACGTCGCCGACGGCCAGGGGCATGTCCCCGACGGTCATATGCCAGCAGAAGACGGCGGTGGCGGCGACGGCGAGGCCCGCGGTGACGGCGGCGAGCCGGGGCCGCAGCACTCCGGAGACGGGCGGGGCGGTGAGCCGGAAGGGCAGCCGGTCCCGGCGGATCCCGGCCCCGGGGGCCCGGTCCTTCACCGGATCGCGTCCTGGCAGGAGTCGGGTCATGGGATCACAGCTCCGCGAGTCGTCGGCGGCGGACCATCACGATGAACAGCGGTCCGCCGACGAAGGCGACGAGGATGCCCGCCTGGATCTCGGCGGGCCGGGCGAGCAGCCGTCCCGCGACATCGGCCGCGAGCAGCAGCGAGGGCGCGAGGAGGGCCGAGAGCGGCAGCAGCCAGCGCTGGTCGGGGCCGATCCCGGCGTACTGGAGGAGGACCCGCACGACATGGGGGACGACGAGACCGATGAAGATCACCGGCCCGATGACGGCGACCGCCGCGCCCACCAGCAGGGTCACCGCGACCACCCCGAGGGCCCGGATCCGGCCGGTGCGCAGCCCGAGCGATCTGGCCACGTCCTCGCCCAGGGCGAGGCTGTTGAGGGACGGCGCCAGGGCGAACGCGATCACGGCGCCCAGCGCCAGGAACGGCAGGATCCGCAGGAGTTCGTCCGCGGACTGGTTCGCCAGCGACCCGGCGGACCAGAAGCGGTAGCGGTCGAGGGAGTCGGGGTCGGTGAGGACGACGGCGCTGGTGAGGGAGAAGAGCAGGGAGGTGACGGCGACCCCGGAGAGCGCGAGCTTCACGGGGGTGGAGCCGGAGCGGCCGAGCCCGCCCATCACGTACACCAGGGTGCTGGCGGCGAGCGCGCCCGCGAAGGCGAACCAGATGAAGGAGTAGGCGGAGCCCAGGCCGAACAAGGCGACGGAGACGACGATGGCGAACGCCGCCCCGGCGCTGACCCCGAGCAGTCCGGGATCGGCCAGCGGGTTGCGGGTCAGGGCCTGCATCAGGGCGCCCGCGAGCCCGAGGGCGGCACCGGCGGCGATACCGAGTCCGGTACGGGGGACCCGGACGGCCCAGATCGCGTTGTCGACCCGGCTGTCGGGGGCGTCGCCCAGGAGAGTGCGCCATACCTCGGCTGCGGGCACGTCCAGGGCGCCGTACAGCATCGAGACGGTGACCAGGACGAGGAGCAGCGCCGCGGACGCGGTGACCAGCAGGACACCGCGGGCGCGGCGCGCGGCGGCCGGGCGGGGCGGGGGCGCGGGCGGCGTGGCCTTCTCCAGGCTCACCGGAGTCGCCGGATCCACCGGTTGTCTCCTTCTCGGTACGCCGCGCGGGTCGGATGCGCGACTGTTCGGTGCGGGGTCGTCGGGGCGCGGGCCGGGGCCGGCCGGGGCGGGGCGGCCGGGACCCGGCCGGACGCGGGTCCGGCGGACGCGGCCAAGACCGGGGCGCGGGCCGGGCGCGTTCGGCGGGCGCCCGGCCCGGTGGTCAGGTCCGTCAGACCCGTCAGGTCCGTCAGTCCGTCTGGTCCGTCAGGCCGTCAGGACGCGGGCTGGGCGACCGCGGTCGCCGGCTTGCCGTCGACCGCCGCGGTCAGCTGCGGGGCCAGCCGCTCGACCACGTACGGCAGGCTGAGCACGGTGCCGAAGGACAGCGCGTTGCCGTAGTCGCTGGTCTCGTGGACGTAGATCTCGCGCCCCTCGTCGACGACCTTCAGATCGCCGTAGGAGGGGTCCTTGCGGAGCTTCTCGGCACCCTTGGCCACGTCGCCGACCATCCACACGATGGCGTCGTGGTCCAGCAGGTCGGTGCGCTCCTTGCTGATACTGGCGCCGAACTGGTTGCCGATCACCTTGTCGAGATCGGCGGGCAGCTCGAAGCCGAGCTGGGTGAGGAGCCGGGAGCGGGGGTCCTGGCTGCCCCAGATGAAGAGCCCCTCGTACGGGGTGCCGATGACGGCGGTCTTGTTCTTGAACTCGGGCCGTACGGCCGCCGCGATCTTCTTCTCGGTCTCGGCGACGGCCTTCGCCGCCTCGGCGGGCCGGCCGACGGCCTTACCGACGATCTCGGTCTGCTCCTGCCACGACACGCCCCAGTCGTTGTACTCGCCGGGCTGCGCGACGACGGGCGCGAACTTCGACAGCGCCGTGTACTGCTCCTTCGTCAGACCGCCGTAGACGGAGAGGATCAGATCGGGCTTGAGGGCCGCGATCTTCTCGACCTGGGGTCCGCTGCCGGAGACCTTGAGGACGGTCGAGATCTTCGCGTCGCCCAGTTCGTCCTTCGCCCACGGGCCGACCGCGCCTTCGTAGCCGCCGGTCCACTCGGTGGTGGCGACGGGCACCTTGCCGACGGCGAGCAGGGCGTCCTGGTCGGTCAGGCCGAGGGTGACGATCCGCTTCGGCTCGGATTCGACGGTGGTACTGCCGAACTTGTGCCCGAGGGTGACGGGGAAGGAGCCGGAGCCCTTCGCGCCGTCCTTCCCTTCGGACTTCCCCTCGGACTTCCCATCGGATGTCGCGGACGAGCCGCCGGAGTCGGAGCCGCAGGCGGTGGCGGCGGTCAGAAGCAGCAGGGTGGAGGCGACCGCGGCGGTGACGCGGGCGGTCCTCTTCGAGCGGGCCATGAGGGTTTCCTTCGGTGTGGGGTCGTTCGGTACCGCGGGTGATGCGCTGTACTGCGGGTCCGGGGGGTGCCTTCCTACGGCTCCGGTACGGGACGGTGCGCGGGCTCCCCGGGGGTGCGGGGGCCCGGCGGCGCGGGTTCGGTCGCGCGGCTGAGGGACCAGGCGTCCCAGAGGGCCGCGTAGGGTCCGCGGGCGGCGCGGAGTTCGTCGTGGGTGCCGGACTCCACGACGCGTCCGGCGTCCATGACGACGATCCGGTCGGCGGCCGCGGCCTGGGTGAGCCGGTGGGCGACGATCAGCGCCGTACGGCCTTCGACGGCTCGGGCGACGGCCTTCTCCAGGGAGCGCGCGCCGGTACTGCCCGCCTCGGCGGTGGCCTCGTCGAGGACGACCACGGGCGGGTCGGCGAGGATCAGCCGGGCGAGGGCCAGGGCCTGGACGCGGGCGCCGTCGATCCGGTGGCCGCCGTCGCCGACGACGGTCTCCAGACCGTCGGGCAGCGCGTCGGCCCAGTCGGCGGCGTCGACGCGTTCGAGGGCGTCGCGCAGTTCGGCGTCGTGGGCGCCGGGCCGGGCGAGCCGCAGATCGTCGGCGAGCGGCCCGGCGAAGACATGGGTCTCCTGCGAGACGAGGGCGACGGTACGGCGGACCGCGGCGGGCGGCAGATCGGCGAGCGGTACGCCGCCGATCGTGACCGTGCCTGCGGACGGTGTGTGGATTCCGGCGATCAGCCGGGCCAGGGTCGTCTTCCCGGCCCCGCTGGCCCCGACGAGGGCCACCCGCTCACCGGGCCGGATCGTCAGATCGACACCGTGCAGCACGGGATGGCCGGACGCGTACGCGTGGTGGAGCCCGGTCACGGCGACGGCCGGGGGCCGGGGTGACTCGTCGGCGGCGCGCCGGGGCGCGGGCACGACTGCGGCCGTCCCGCTGCCGCCGCCTTCCGTCCCGTCCGTCGTCGTCCCGTCCTGCAGCAGATCGGCGACGCCGACGATCCGCGCCAGGCCGGACACCGCGGACTGGGCGTCGTCGAGCAGGACGAGTACGGCGTTCATCGGGGTGAAGAGGCTGTGGAAGTAGAGCGCGGCGGCGGTCGCGGTACCGACGGACGCGGAGCCGTCCCGTACCAGCAGATAGCCGGTGGCGAGTACGGCGGCGAGCCCGGCGAACTCGGCGATGTGCAGCCTGCTGTAGAAGGAGAGGACGAGGTTCACACCGCGCAGGGTCAGCGCGACCAGGGCGCCGGAGCGCTCGGTGACCCGCTCGGTGTGCTCCCGCTCCAGCCGGAAGGCCCGTACGGTCGCCGCGCCGCGCACGGTGTCGAGGAGCTGTTGCTGCTGGGTGCCCCCCGCGATCCGCTGACGGGCGTAGAGGGGGACGGCCCGCCGGATGTACCAGCGCGCGGTCCATGTCTGGATCGGCAGGGCGACCAGGGCGGCGAGCAGGAAACGCCAGTCGAGTACGGCGAGGGCGCCCAGGGTGAGGACGATCGCGAGGGCGGAGCGGGTGAACTCGGGCAGCGCGCGGCGCACGGCCTCGGCGACCACGGCGACGTCGCCGGTGACCCGGGCGGTCAGATCGCCGGACCCGGCCCGTTCGATCCGCTCCAGCGGCAGCCCGAGAGCCCGTTCGACGAAACGTTCCCGCAGACGGGCGAGCACGGTCTCGCCGAGCCGGGCGACCAGGGCGAGACCGGCGGTGGTGGCCAGTCCCTGGAGGAGGGCGACGGCGACCAGGGACAGAACGACGGCGGTCAGGGTGTCGAGGGGGCGGTTCCCCGCGGCGATGTCGACGATCCGGCCGAGCAGCGGCTGCGTCAGCAGCCCGACGGCGGTCGCGGCGAGCAGGGCGGCGAAGCCCGCGGCGGCGAGCGCCCGGTGGGGCCGGATCAGCTCCCGTACGGCGGCGCGGGTCCTGGCGGGGCTCGCGACGGGCAGCAGCTCACGGGCCGTTTCTTCGGTCCCCGGTGGCGTGGTGGTCATGAGAGCACCGCCGCGCGGTAGGAGTGGCTGTCGCGGATCAGATCGGGATGCGCGGCCTCGGCCGTCACCCGCCCGTTCTCGACGAGGACGACGGTGTCGGCGGCGGACAGCAGGGCGGGGCTGCTGGTGACGACGACCGTGGTCCGGCCGCGCCGCAGCTCCCGTACGCCGGTGGCGATCCGGGCCTCGGTGACGGAGTCGACGGCGGTCACCGGGTCGTGCAGGACGAGTACCGGCGCGTCGGCGGCGAGCGCCCGGGCCAGGGCGACGCGCTGACGCTGCCCGCCGGAGAGGGAGCGGCCGCCTTCGGTGATCTCGGTGTCGGCGCCCCGGGGCAGCGCCCGGACCACCTCGTCGGCGGCGGACGCCAGGAGGGCGGGTCCGGTGCCGTCGGATCCGGTGCCGTCGGGCCCGGCGGTAGCAGTGGGCGCGGCGGCGGCCACGTTCGCGGCGAGGGTGCCCGCGAAGAGGTCGGACTCGTGCGGGGCGACGAGGACGGCGGCCCGCAGCGCGTCGGCCGTGAGACCGGGGAAGGCGGTCCCGTCGAGTTCGGCGGTGCCGTGGTCGGGGTCGCGGCGGCGGGCCAGGACGTCGAGCAGCGCTTCGGCGTCGGCCGGGTCGGTGGTGACGACGCCGGTGAAGGAGCCGGGCGGCAGATCGAGGTCGAGCCCGCCGAGGGTGCCGTACGACACCCCGCGCAGCCGGAGCCCGCCCCGGACGGGGGCCGTGGGAACGGCTGTACCGGGGGTCACGGCGGCGGGGGCGTTCAGTACGGACGCGATCCGGTCGGCGGAGGCCCGGCCCTGGGCCAGTTCGGCGTTGACGTAGGAGAAGAGGGAGAGGGGGCCGATCAGGACGAGTGCGAGCCCGGCCGCCGTCACCAGTTCGCCGAGGGTGATGTCGCCGCGGGCGGCGAGCCGGCCGCCGACGAGGGCGACCAGGGCGATGAACACCCCGGTCAGGGCGAGGACCATACCGTTCTGGGCGGCCTGGGCGCGGGCGGCGGCCAACGTGGCGGTGAGCGACGCGCGGCTGGTCCGCCGGTAGCGGGCGACGGCGGCGGGCTCGGCGCCGATGCCCTTGAGTACCCGCAGACCCGCGACGAGGTCGGCGGCCACCCCGGAGGCATGGGCGGCACGTTCCTGCTCGGCCGCGCTGCGCCGCTCCAGCGGCTTGCTCAGCAGATGGCCCGCCCACAGCAGCAGCGGGGTGCCGACGAGGACGACGAGCCCGAGGAGGGCGGAGATCCGCAGCAGGAGAAACGCGCTGACCAGGAGGCCGGTCAGCGCCCAGCCGCCGAGGACGATGGCCATCAGCGCGGCCCCGACGCGCTTGGCGTCCTCGGTGGCGATATTCGTCAGCTCACCGGGCAGCCGTCCGGTGTCGGCGCCGCCCTCGGGCGCGAGGACCCGGGCGGCCAGTTCGGTACGGAGCCGGTGCGCGGCGTTCTCGGCGGCGCGCTCCCCGGCGCGGGCGCCGAACCGGAACCCGAACGAGAGCAGCAGATAGACGAGGCCCAGTACGCCGAGGCCGATCAGCAGTCCGGAGCCGTCGCCGCCGGCGATGCCGCGGTCGATCACGACGCCGATCAGTACGGGTACGAGCGCCTCACCGGTCTGATGCGCGGCCCCCACGCTCCAGGCGACCCCGAGATCCCGGCGCTGCCCCCGCACGGCCCGCCCCAGTACGGAGCGCCGCGACAGGTGTGTCACCCCCACCGCACTCCTCCACCCGGGCCGGCTCCGCCGCGCCCGGGGTCACACCCCGGGCCTTTCAGTTAGGTAAGGCTAGCCTATGTTTTTCACCCCTCCAATTCCCCGGTCGGGGGGTCCTCCACGGGGCGCGAGCCGTGCGCCCCCGGCCGCCCGCGCCCGCAAGGGCGCAAACCCCATGGTCCGGGGGCGCGAGGAACCGCGCGAGACCGATGAGTTCCGGGGGCTTCGGGGGTCGGACCTGGTATGGACGACAACCGAGAAACCCCGCCCGCTCTCCAGCCCGCCGCAGACGTCGTCGCCCGGCTGCTGCCCGGCATCGCCGATGCGCGGCTCGACGATCCCACGCCCTGTCCCGACTACGCCGTACGGGAGCTGCTCGGGCATCTCGTGATGCTGGCGACCGCCTTCCGGGACGCCGCGCGCAAGGAGCTGGGGCCGACCACGGACACCCCGCCCGGCAGCGCGCTCCCGGTCCTGGAGCCGGACTGGCGGGAGGTGCTGCCGGTACGGCTGAAGGAGCTGGCGGCGGCCTGGGAAGCACCGGGGGCCCGGGAGGGCATGACCCGGGCCGGGGGTGTCGCCCTGCCCGCCGAGGTCGCGGGTCTGGTGGCGTTGAACGAGCTGGTCGTCCACGGCTGGGACCTCGCCCGCGCCACCGGGCAGCCGTACGATCCGCCGACGGCCGGGCTCCGGGCCTCTTACGAACTCCTCTCGGCGACCGGCGACGACGACCCGAGCCGCGGCACGATCTTCGGGCCGGCCGTGCCGGTACCGGCGGACGCTCCCCTGCTGGACCGGGTGATCGGTCTCAGCGGCCGCCGCCCGGACTGGTCGCCGCGCCCGTGACCGTCCGCGACCGCCGTGCGGCCAGCAGCGCCCGGGCCCGGGCGCGCAGTTCGTCGTCGGAGCGGATCGTGTCGGAGCGGATCGCCCGCTCGCCCGGCGCCCGTATCAGCACGCGCCGGTCGCGTTCGGCCAGCGCGGCCAGCCGGGCCGCTTCCGCGGCGGTGAGGGCGTCCGCGCCCAGCCACTCCAACGCGGTGAGACACCCGGGCGGGTCCACATTCCGTTCGGCGCAGTCGAGGACGATCCCGGCCGCGTCCGGCGGTGGTGTCCCGATCGCGTGGAGCGCCGTGACCGCGGCCGGGGCGAGGGCGGACTCGGTGAGCAGCGCCCTCAGCGCCGGGGCCAGCGGCCTCGCCCCGGGGCCGAGTTCGGCGGCGGCGCCGGCGCATCGGGCGGCCACCCGGGGGACGTCCCGGCCCGCGGCGGCGGCGAGCACGCCGTCGAGGACCGCCACCGTCTCGCCGGGGTCGCGGGTGAGCCGCCCCAGGGCCACCCCCGTGGCGGCGTCGGCGAGCAGCTCGGCCCCCGGCGCGCCCTCCGTCGCGAAGGCGAGCCCCGCCCGCAGCCGTGGCACCAGCACCAGGCCTTCGGAGCCGAGTCCGCCCGCGGTGTCGGCGACGCGTTCCCGGGTCAGCACGGCGTCGGGCGCGCCCGTCAGCGCTTCGCGGAGCACATCGACCAGGGGCGCGGTCTCCCCGGTGAGGGCGTACAGGGCGTCGGCGGCGGCATGGCGGTCGGCGGGCCGCCCGGCCGCCGCGGTCCGCCGGAGCAGCGCGGCGGTCTCCTGCCTGGCCTCGGCCGGGCAGACCGCGACGACGGCCCGCGCGAACTCCGCCGGAGCCCGCCGGAACAGCGCCGTCAGCTCGGGCAGGGCCGCCGCGGCGAGCCCGCCCCAGCCGGTCAGCCACCGGGCGAGCCGGTGTCCGGAGAGCAGCGCGGCGGGGTGCTCCGGGATCCAGCCGGTGTCGATCGAGGTCAGGGCGATCCGGATGGCGTTCAGCAGCTCGGGCGTATAGGCGAGGGGCAGGGTGTGCAGGGCGGGTGCCCGTTCGACGAGGACGGCGACAGTACGGCCCCGGTCGCCGAGGTCGCGGGTGAAGAGCCGGGCCGCCCGCCGGGGGGTGATTCCGGCGAGCACCTCCAGCGCGCGGTCGGCCAGTTCGCCGCCGCCCTCGACCAGGGCGGTGAGTGCGGGCGCGGCCGCCGCCGCGTGGTCGCCGAGCTGCTCCAGCACGGGCAGCAGGGACGCCGTGTGCGGGAAGGTGGGGTCGTCGATGAGGGCGACCAGGGCGGGCGCGAGCCGGGGCGGCGCGGCGCGGGAGATCAGACAGGCGTGTTCGGCGGCCCAGAGCGCTTCGGCGCGGGCGTCGCCGTCGGCGAGCCGAAGCGCCGACTCGACCAGCTCGTACGCCGCCGTGCGGTCGGTGTCGTTGTCGCGGGCGAGCAGCAGCTCGACCACATACGTCAGCGGGACGCCGTACTCCCCGGCGAACCGGCCGGTGACCAGTGGGGCGGCCGGGAGCAGTGTCAGCAGCGCGTCCCGGTGGGCCGGGGTCCACTCGGCGCCGGCCTCGGCGGAGGTCGTCAGCGCCACGATCCGGGTCTCGGCGCCCTCGCCGTCGGCCAGGGCGTCCTCGGCCCGGCGGGCCGCTCCCGCGGGGTCGACCCGGGCGAGCGCGGCCAGCAACTCGGCTCGTACGCCCGGGTCCTTCTCCTCGGCGCGGCGGCTGTCGAGGACGGCCAGGGCCGCGGGGTCGGCGGTGTTCCCCGCGGCCCGGACCGCGGCCCGCCGGGTCCGGACGTCGGGGTGGTCGACCAGCGGCAGGATCAGGGGGAGCCGGGCGGCGACGGCGGCCCGGCAGCCGCCGGGGCCCGCCGGGGCACCCTCGTCGGTGCCCGCGGCGATCTCGCCGAGCAGGACGAGGAGTTCGGCGGGGCGCACTCCGGCGGCGGCCAGCCGGGCGAGGAACGGCACGGCCGCGATCCCCGCCTCGTACACCGTCCCCTGGAGGAGAAGGACGCCCCACAGCTCGTCGAGTGCCTCGGACGACTCGTCGTCGTCGCCCGCGAGGGCCCGCAGCAGCCCGGGGATGTCCTCCGCCCCGCCGAAGGCGTGCTCGACCGCGGCCCAGCGCACGGCGTCGATGCCGACGAAAACCCGTTCGAGATCCATGAGATCGAGCATCGCACGGAGGTCTGACATTCCCGGCGCGGCGAACGACGGGCCCGGGCCGGGCCCGAAGAGAGGCCCGAACCGGGGCCGGACCGGGGCCCGAACCGGGCATCGGACGCGGTATCGGGCGCCGGGTATCGGACGCGGGACGGAAACGCGGTCGGCCCCGCCGTCGGACCCATGGTCCGACCCGCCGTCAGTGCGCCGCCGCGGGGCTGCCCGACCCGCTCGGCACCCGGCCGGCCACGGTCTCCTCCAACTCCGCGTAGCACTCGCCCTCTTCCCCGTCCCCTTCCTCGCCCCGGCGCCCCTTCCCCAGGTGGTTGAAGGCGAGGTTCAGCGCGATCGCCACGATGCACCCGGTGGAGATCCCGGAGTCGAGAACGACGAGCATGCCGTCGGGGAAGGCGTGGTAGAACTCCGGCGCCGCGATGGGGATCATGCCGATGCCCACGGCCGCCGCCACGATCAGCGCGTTCTCGCCCTTCTCCAGCGCGGCGGACGCCAGGGTCTGGATACCGCTGGAGGCGACGGTGCCGAAGAGCGCGATACCGGCTCCGCCGAGTACCGGCAGCGGGACGAGCGCGATGACGGACGCGGCGACCGGGAACAGGCCCAGCAGGATGAGGATGCCCCCGGCCGCGGCGACCACGAACCGGCTGCGGACCTTGGTCATCGCCACCAGGCCCACGTTCTGGGCGAAGGCGCTGCACATGAAGCCGTTGAACAGCGGGCTCAGGGCGCTGCCGAGGGTGTCGGCGCGCAGTCCGCCCTCGATGGTCCGCTCGTCGGCGGGCCGGTCGACGATCTTGCCCAGGGCGAGCATGTCGGCCGTGGACTCGGTCATGCAGACCAGCATCACGACGCACATGGAGATGATGGCGGCTATCTCGAACTGCGGTCCGCCGAAGTGGAACGGGGCGGGGAAGCCGATGACGTCCGCGTCCCGGATGGCGTCGGTGTTCGACATCCCGAGCGGCAGGGCGACGAGGGTGCCCGCGACGAGACCGAGGAGGATCGCGATCTGCTGGAGGAAGCCGCGCAGCAGTTTCCGCAGAGCCAGCACGATCGCCAGGGTGAGGGCGGCCATCCCGATGTTCCGCATCGATCCGTAGTCGTCGGCCGCGGCGTCGCCGCCCTGGGCCCAGCGGAAGGCGACCGGCAGCAGGGAGAGCCCGATGAGGGTGATCACGGTCCCGGTGACGACCGGTGGGAAGAAGCGGACGAGTTTGCAGAAGTAGGGGGTCAGGAGGAAGCCCGCGATCCCGGCGACGATGATCGCGCCGAAGATGACGGCGATCCCGTCCTCGCCGCGGTCCCGCCCGATGGCGACCATGGGGGTCACGCCCGCGAAGGAGACCCCGTTGACGAACGGCAGCCGGGCGCCGATCTTCCAGAAGCCGAGGGTCTGCAACAGGGTCGCGATCCCGGCGGTGAACAGACTGGCGCCCATCAGGAAGGCCGTGTCCTGGGCTCCGAGCCCCACCGCGGGACCCACGATCATGGGCGGCGCCACCACGCCCGCGTACATCGCGGCGACGTGCTGGAGTCCGCTGGTGAAGAGCTTGAAGGGCGGGAGGGTCTCGTCGACGGGATGGGTACCGGGCCCATTCCGCGGGGAGTCCGGTACTCGGTCGGCGCTTTTCGCACGGTGAAACCTGGGCTTGGCTGTCACGGCGGTTCCTCCGGTCGGTTGCACGTCGGCGGAGACGTGGAGGTCAAGGAGGCGGTACGGAGTGGTGTCCACTGGTGCGGCAGTGGTCTTCGTCTCGAAGGGCGACGGCGGTCGTACGAGGGCACGCGGGCACGGCGGCACGAGCGGTACGCCTCGTACCGCTCCGGCGCGGATGGGCCGGAGCGGTAGTACGGTTCACGGTTCACGATGCACGGTCACGATGCACGGCGCTGTACCCGACCGGGAGACGTTGCGCAGAGCTTCAAACAGGGCGGGCGATCTCGGCGAGGCGCCTGGCCTCGGTACGGGTGGCGCGGGCGACGGCGTCCTCGTCGACGGTCACCAGACGGCCGTCCGCCACGACGGGACGGCCGTCGACGAGGGAGAGGGTGACGGGGGCCGGGGCGCCCAGGACGAGGGCGGCCACCGGATCGGCGATGGAGGCGTGGGCGAGGGTGTCCAGCCGCCAGAGCACCAGGTCGGCGAGTTTGCCGGGCTCCAAGGAGCCGATCTCCTCCTGCCGGCCCAGTACCCGCGCCCCGCCGTACGTCCCGAGCCGTAGCGCCTGGCGGGTGGTCAGGGCGGCTTCGCGATGGCTGCCGAGCCGGTTGATCAGCAGGGCGTTGCGGAGTTCGGTGTGGAGTTCACCGGACTCGTTGGAGGCGGTCCCGTCGACGCCGAGACCTACGGGCACCCCGGCGGCGAGCATGTCGGGGACCCGGGCTATCCCGGCGGCGAGCCGGGCGTTGGACGAGGGGCAGTGCGCGACCCCGGTACCGGTTTCGGCGAAGGCGGCGATGTCGGAGTCGTTCATATGGACGCAGTGGGCCATCCACACGTCGTCGCCGAGCCACCCCGTCTCGGCGAAGTAGTCGGTGGGCCCCATCCCGAACAGCTCCTTACAGAACCGTTCCTCCTCAAGGGTCTCGGAGCCGTGGGTATGCAGCCTGACACCCTTGCGGCGGGCGAGTGCCGCGCCCTCGCGCAGCAGCTCGGTGGAGACGGAGAACGGGGAGCAGGGCGCGACGGCGATCCGGGTCATGGCGCCGGGGGCCGGGTCGTGATGCCGGTCGATCGCCTCCTCGGTGGCGGCGAGCGCGCCGTCGATGCTCTCCACGGCGAAGTCGGGCGGCAGTCCGCCGTCGGACGCGCCCCGGTCCATGGACCCCCGGGCCAGGGTGAACCGGACGCCCAGTTCCCGGGCCGCGCCGACGATCGCGCCGGTCAGGTCACCGGCGCCGCGGGGGTACACATAGTGGTGGTCCATGGCGGTGGTGACCCCGCCGCGGGCCATCATCGCCAGTGATCCCTCGGCCGCGGCGCGGACCATCGGCTCGTCGATCCGGGCCCAGGTGGGGTAGAGCGCGACCAGCCAGTCGAAGAGGTTGTGGTCGGTGGCGAGACCCCGGGTGATCCACTGGTAGAAGTGGTGGTGCGTGTTGACCAGTCCGGGTGTGGCGAGATGTCCGGTGCCGTCGATCCGGCGGGCCACGTCCGGCAGTCCGCCGGGCGCGGGCCCGGGGCCCACCGCCTCGATCCGGTTGCCGTGGACGACGACATGGCCGGTGGCGTACTCGGTGTCCCGGGCGTCGACCGTCGCCACGGCGCAGTTCTCGATGACGATGCGCGAATGCGTCATGCTTGCCTCGATTTCCTGTCGCTCCGCCCGGGTACCGGCGCCGGGCGCCGCCCCGCCCCGGGCTGCCGGGGCGCGCGGCGCCGTACGGTCGCGGCCGCGGTGCGGGTCAGAGGTTGGTCGTGTCCACCGGGATGGCCGCGTCGGCGCCCTCCCGCAGCACCGTCGCCTCGATCAGACCGTAGGGCCGGTCGGCGGCGAAGTAGACCTCGTTCTCGTTCGTCAGCCCGAACGGTTCGAGATCGGCCAGGAAGTGGTGCTTGTTGGGGAGGGAGAAGCGGATCTCGTCGATCTCGCTCCGCGCCTCGATCACCCGCGAGCCCATCTGGTACAGCGTCTGCTGGAGGGAGAGGGAGTACGTCTCCGCGAAGGCCTCGAGTATGTGGCGGCGGGCCCGTGCGTAGGACTTCTCCCACTGGGGCATGTGCTGCCCGTCCGAGGTCCAGTTGTAGCGCCAGCGGGCCGAGACGTCGGTCGCCAGAATCCGGTCGTACGCCTCCTTCAAGGTGGTGTAGCCGTCCTTGACGTACCCCCGGAACTCGGAGTTCGTGGAGTTGAGGACCGTCAGGTCCTTCAGTCCGGAGATCACCTCCCAGCGCGTGCCGTCGTAGGTGATCTGGGTCAGCCGGGTCTCCTGACCCTTGCGGACGAAGGAGTGCCGTATGTCGTCGGCGCCGATGGGACGGGAGTCGGCGGCCGGGGCCGCGATGCGCTCCCAGTCGTACTCCTCGATCCTGATCCGGGCCCGGTGGATCGCCTCCTGGGAGGTCACGAAGTGCCGGGCGAGATGGATGCCGAACTGCTCGGCGGAGTCGATGCCGTGCTTCTTGGCGAACGCGAACACCGTGTTCTTGGTGGTGTCGGTCGGCAGGACATTGGCGTTGGAGCCGGAGTGGTGGACCTCCGCCATGTCGCCGCTGAGCGCGACGGAGACATTGAGGTCCTTGATGTGGTGGGTATCGCCGTCCCGGACGATCCGCACCACGCGGTTCTCCGCTTTGCCGTACTGGTTCTGGCCGAGAATCGTGGGCATTCCTGCTAGCTCCCTCGGTAAACGGAGTAGCCGAACGGGTTGAGCAGCAGCGGTACGTGGTAGTGCTCGCCCGGGAGGACGGCGAAGACGATCGCCACCTCGGGGAAGAACACCGGGCCCGTATCGCCGTCCCGATGCGCGGGGGCGTCCTGCTGTGCCTCGGCTCGCCTGGTCAGGAAGTACGCCTCGGTCCCGAAGTCGAGGCGGACATGGGTGGTGCCGTCCGGCGGTGCCGGAAGGTCCTTGCAGCGCCCGTCCGGGTCGGTGGCGGAGCCGCCGATGTCCGTCCAGGCACCCGCCGCGCCGGACCTGGCCGACAGCCGGACGGGGACGCCCGCGGCGGGGCGTCCGGCACTGGTGTCCAGGATGTGGGTGGACACCGAAGCGGTGGTCTCCGTGCTCATAAGCCTTCGCTTCCTCGGTGGTTCCGGGTGGGGGCGCCGGACCCGGCGGGGTACCGGGTACCGACCGTCCCCGAACGGCCGGGAACGGGTAAGAACGGTGGATACGGACGGGTAGGGCCGGGGTCAGCCGTCCTCCGGCGCGGACCCGGCGAGCCGGGTGAGCCGGATCCGGTTGATACCGGCCAGCTCGGTCCTGATGATCTCCCGCTCGCGCTCCGGGGTATGGCCGAGCCGGGCCCGGGCCGCGTCGCGCATCTCCTCGCCGGTGCGCCCGGTGGCGCAGATCAGAAAGACATGGCCGAACTTCTCCTGATAGGCGAGGTTCAGTTCCAGCATCTCCGTCCGCAGGGCGTCGGACGCCCCGGCCATGCCGCGCTGTTCGCGCGCCGAGGCCGGATCGCCGGCCCGGGGACGGCCGATCGGGGGATGGCCCGCCATCGCCTCGGCGAGGTCACCGGCCGTCAGGGCGGCGGTGGCGGCGTCACCGGCGGCGACGAGACCGTCGACGGTGGCGTACGGGCGGCCGCGGAGGAGGGCGTTCCCCCAGGCCGTACTGGCGCAAATCTCGTGGAGTGCGGCGCTCGCGTCCTGCTGTGGAGCGGAGTTGAAGCGGCTGAGGCCCTCGGGTGGGTCCTCGGGTCCACCGGGGGATCCGGCCGCTTCCCGCACTCCCGCGTGGCGTGGTGGACTCGACGTCACGGGAACCTCCGTGGCTGATGGTCACGTGGGTCTGCTGCGACTGCTGGGACTGCTGGGCCCGTTGAGCCTGTCCGGTCGGGCACCTAGTCGGGCTGCGCATAGCTAACGCGCTCCACAACCGAAGGTCAACACTTTGTTGAAAACTTCGGCCATCACCTGTTCACCCGGCCGGCACCGGCACGTACGCCCGCGCACGGCGATCCGCACGGCGATTCCGGCACTCCGGCGTCAACCGCCCCGGGCCGCGTTCTCCCTGTTGAGGTAGTTGTAGACGGTGAAGCGGCTGACGCCGAGCGCCCCGGCGACGGTCTCCACGCCATGGCGCACCGAGAAGGCGCCGCGCGCCTCCAGATTCCGTACGACCCGCTGCTTCTCCTTGCGGTCCAGCTCGGCCAGCGGCTTGCCGTGGTTGCGCTCCAGCGCGGCCAGGATGCGGTCGAGGGAGTCGGAGAGCTGCGGCAGCCGTACGGCGACGACCTCGCGGCCCTCCCAGGTGAGCACCACGTCGTCGGGCCCGGCCAGACCGGGGCGG
The DNA here is from genome assembly GCF_042753905.1 of Streptomyces sp. NPDC059248. NCBI lineage: Bacteria > Bacillati > Actinomycetota > Actinomycetes > Kitasatosporales > Streptomycetaceae > Streptomyces > Streptomyces sp. NPDC059248. The sequence continues at coordinate 97,399 of NZ_JBHYZV010000009.1, forward strand.
ACCAGTTCGGCACCCATGGCGTCGACGAGGGGCCGGAGGGCCCGGGTCAGCGGATGCGCGTCGGCATCGACTTCGACCGCGGTTTCGGTTGCGGCGGCGACTTCGACCGAGGCGGCGGCTTCGGCGGGCGCGGCCGGATCAGGGGGGCGGGCGGTCGCGGGCCGCCGGGCATCGGGAGAGTTCACCGCTCCTCCCCCGGCACCACATTGACCTGGAGCGATATCCGGGTCGCCCCGGCCTCCAAGGAGCGGCGCAGCAGGGCGTCCACGGCGGCGAGCACCGGTTCGGCCCGCCCTTCCACCGTATTGCCGAAGGGCCCGACGTCCACGGCGTCGAGACCGGCGCCCAGGATCACCTCTTTGGCGACGACCGCGTGCGGCGGTGCTTCGTCGAGGTCGAAGGGCTCGGTCGTGAACTCCACTGTCAGTCGCATCCCGCGCACTCTCTCCCCAGACCACCGCGACGTTCCGGCTCACGGTACGCCCGTCCGGCCACCGCGAGCCGACCCTAACGGACGCGGCCCCACCGCGCGGACCGGAGCCGCGAGCCCTCTTGACAACCCCCTCACCCCACCCGCACGCTTCCATTGAGCAGAAACTTACTTCCACATTACGGAAAGAGAAGGGGTACGGCTCCTCATGGGCTACACCGGCCACCGCTTCGATGTGAATCTGTCGATCCTCTTCACCGAACTGCCGCTCCTCGACCGTCCGGCGGCCGCCGCGGCGGCCGGCTTCACCGCGGTCGAGCTGTGGTGGCCGTGGATCGACGATCCGACCCCTTCACGGACCGAACGGGACGCGCTGCGGCAGGCGCTGACGGACGCGGGCACCCGGCTGGTGGGGCTGAACTTCTACGCCGGACGGCTGCCGGGCCCGGACCGGGGCGCGCTCTCCGTCCCCGGCGAGGAGTCGGCCCGCTTCCGCGCCAATGTGGAGGTGGCGGCGTCGTTCGCCGATTCCGTGGGCTGCCGGGCGCTCAACGCGCTCTACGGCAACCGGGTCCCGGGCGCCGACCCGGCGGCCCAGGACGCTCTCGCCCTGGAGAATCTGGCGCTCGCGGCCCGGGCCGCCGACCGGATCGGCGCCACCCTGCTGCTCGAGGCGCTCAACCGGCCCGAGTCCCCGGACTATCCGCTGGTGACCGCGGCGTCGGCGGTGGAGGTCGCGGACAAGGTGAACGCGGCGACGGGCCTCGGGAACGCGAAGTTCCTGCTCGACCTCTACCACCTGGCCAGGAACGGGGAGGACCTCGGCGCGGCGATCGCCGCGTACGCGGACCGCGTCGGACATGTCCAGATCGCCGACGACCCCGGCCGCGGCGCGCCCGGCACGGGCACGCTCCCCCTCGAACGGCTGCTGGACGACCTCACGGCGGCCGGTTACCCGGGCTGGGTCGGCCTCGAGTACAAGCCGGGCGACCGGCCGAGCGCCGAGAGCTTCGACTGGCTGCCGTACGAGGCCCGAGCGGCCCGCGCCTGACCCCCCGTACCCCCCTCTCCCACACCCCCGAAGCCCCCGCGGCCGGAAAGGCATCCATATGAGCACTCAGCCCACGGTGGCATGGATCGGTCTCGGCATCATGGGCTCGCCCATGGCCGAGAACCTGTTGAAGGCCGGTTACACGGTCACCGGCTTCACCCTGGAACAGGCCAAGCTGGAGCGGCTGACCGCGGCGGGCGGCACCGCCGCCGCGTCCGTCGCCGACGCGGTCCGCGACGCGGATGTGATCGTCACAATGGTCCCGGCCTCCCCCCAGGTCGAGGCGATCGCCTACGGCCCCGACGGGATCCTGGAGCACGCGAGGCCGGGCGCCCTCCTGATCGACATGTCGTCGATCACCCCGCGGACCTCCGTCGAGCTGGCGGCCGCCGGCCGGGAGAAGGGTCTCCGGGTCCTGGACGCCCCGGTCTCCGGCGGCGAGCCCGGGGCGGTCGAGGCGGTCCTCTCCATCATGGTCGGCGGCGAACGGGCCGACTTCGACAGCGCGCTGCCGCTGTTCGAGGCGCTCGGCAGAACGGTCGTCCACTGCGGTCCGCACGGCGCGGGCCAGACGGTGAAGGCCGCCAATCAGCTGATCGTGGCGGTCAATATCCAGGCGTGCGCGGAGGCCGTGGTCTTCCTGGAGAAGTCGGGCGTCGACCTCGCCGCCGCCCTCGACGTCCTCGGCGGCGGACTCGCCGGCTCCACGGTCCTGGCCCGCAAGAAGGACGCGTTCATCCGGCGCGACTTCCGTCCCGGCTTCCGGATCGACCTGCACCACAAGGACATGGGCATCGTCACCGACGCGGCCCGCGAGGTGGGCGCCGCGCTCCCGGTCGGCGCCGTGGTCGCCCAGCTGATCGCGTCCCTGCGGTCCCAGGGCGACGGCGGGCTCGACCACGCGGCCCTGCTGCGCTCCGTCGAACGGCTCTCGGGCACACCGACCGGCTGACCCCCGCCGCCGTTCCGGCCCCGGACTCCGGGTGGCGACGGCGCCGACACCTGTCCTGTCGCGCCCAGGCACCGTCGCCACCCGGATACCCCCACGGCCGCCGCGTCAAGACGCGTCCCGCACACCGCGCGACGCGTACACCCACGAACCCGCCCGGGGCCGCGCCCCGGGCGACCCGAACCGCCGTGCGGATCCGCTGAGGTGTTGACCCGTACGGCTCGCCGACGACCCGTTGTGCGGTCAAGCTTCTTCCCAGGCCGGAGGTACCCCGACTCGGGGCACCTCCGGCCTTCTCATGTCGGCATCCTGACGAACACTCGGAAGCACACCGAAGCCTCTGCGCACACGGGCACCCCCGTGATCGCCCGTTCCGTCCGGGCGCGGTTGCCCCTGCCCGGGCAGAAGCCGAAAGCCATCGCCCCGGCGGCCCGCCGTGACGACCAAGGCGACGGCCCGGAGAGCCGTAGCGCGGGTGCGGATCGTCAGCGCCAGTGCTGCGGGATGTTCGCCAGCTGGGTCAGCAGGTCCCAGTCCGGGGGACGGTGGTACGGGCGGTACCAGACCGCGCCGTTCCCCACCCACCAGCCGCGGAAGGCCCGGATCCCCTCCAGATGGCGGGCGTTCCCGGGCCAGCCCATGTCGCCGATGCCGGACTCGGTGCCGCAGCAGGCGCAGATGCTCGCAGTGGGCCAGCCGTCCTCCCAGGTCAAACCGCCGTCGGTCCAGCCGCACATCCGGCAGATGTCCTCGGTCACGGGGACGAATCCCTCCGGCAGGCCCGGGGTCTCCATGGGGTGGCTCCTTCGTGGTGCTGTGTCCGGGACCACCGTAAGCCGTTGCAACGTACAGCGGCTTCGGATTTCCGGGCCCGGGCCCGCTGAAACGCGTGTGCCCCCGCCGGGGATCGGCGGGGGCACGGCACCGTTCCGGCGTCAGATCTCCAGCGGTACGACGGACGTGGGGGCGTGGCCCGGTTCCGTGGCCACCTCCTCCCACTCGTGGACCGCGTCGATCTGGACTCCCATGGAGATATTGGTGACCCGTTCCAGGATCGCCTCCACGACCACCGGCACGCGGTACTCCGCCGCCAGCTTCCGCGCCTCCTCGAAGGCGGGCAGCAGCGCGTCCGGCTCGGTGACCCTCAGGGCCTTGCAGCCCAGGCCCTCGACGACCTTGACGTGGTCGACACCGTAGACGCCGAGTTCGGGGGAGTTGATGTTCTCGAACTCCAGATTGACCTGGAAGTCGATATCGAGGTTCCGCTGCGCCTGGCGGATCAGGCCGAGGTAGGCGTTGTTGACGAGAACGTGGACGTAAGGGATGCGGTGCTGGGCCCCGACCGCCAGCTCCTCCAGCATGAACTGGAAGTCGTAGTCGCCGGAGAGCGCGACGACCGGGGTGTCGGGGTCGGCGGTGGCGACGCCGAGGGCGGCCGGGATGGTCCAGCCGAGCGGCCCGGCCTGGCCGCAGTTGATCCAGTGGCGCGGCCGGTAGACGTGGAGCATCTGGGCGCCGGCGATCTGGGAGAGGCCGATGGTGGTGACGTACCGCGTCTCGGGGCCGAAGGCGCGGTTCATCTCCTCGTAGACGCGCTGCGGTTTCATCGGTACGTCGTCGAAGTGCGTACGCCGCTGGAGGGTCGCCCGGCGCCGGCGCGCCGACGCCGCCCAGGCGGAGCGGTCGGGCAGGGTGCCCGCGTCCCGGTGCTCGCGGGCCAGCTCCACGAAGAGGCCGAGGGCGGCGCGGGCGTCGGAGACGATGCCGTAGTCGGGGGCGAAGATCCGTCCGATCTGGGTGGGTTCGATATCGACATGGACGAAGGTCCGGCCCCGGGTGTAGACGTCCAGACCGCCGGTGTGCCGGTTGGCCCAGCGATTGCCGATACCGAGGACGAAGTCGGACTCCAGGAAGGTGGCGTTGCCGTAGCGGTGGGAGGTCTGGAGGCCGACCATCCCCGCGTTCAGCTCGTGGTCGTCGGGGATCGTGCCCCAGCCCATCAGCGTCGGCACGACCGGCACCCCGGTCAGCTCGGCGAACTCGACCAGCTCCGCCGACGCGTCCGCGTTGACGACCCCGCCGCCCGCCACGATCAGCGGCCGTTCGGCGGCCAGCAGCATCTCCAGCGCCTTGGCGGCCTGGGCCCGGCTCGCGACCGGCCGGTGGACGGGCAGCGGGGTGTACGTATCGGGGTCGAACTCGATCTCCGTCTGCTGGACGTCCAGCGGCAGATCGATCAGTACCGGGCCGGGGCGGCCCGAGCGCATCAGATGGAACGCCTGCTGGAACACCCCGGGGACCTGCGCGGCCTCCATCACCGTGGTGGCCGCCTTGGTGACGGGCCGGGCGATGGACGCGATGTCGACGGCCTGGAAGTCCTCCTTGTGCATCACCGCGGTGGGTGCCTGGCCGGTGATGCAGAGGATCGGGATCGAGTCCCCCATGGCCGAGTAGAGCCCGGTGATCATGTCGGTCCCGGCAGGGCCCGACGTACCGACACAGACCCCGATGTTCCCCGGCCGGGTCCGGGTGTACCCCTCCGCCATATGGGAGGCGCCCTCGACGTGCCGGGCGAGGGTGTGGGCGATACCGCCGCCCTCCTTCAGCGCCTTGTAGAACGGGTTGATCGCGGCGCCCGGGACGCCGAAGGCATGGGAGACGCCTTCCCGCTGGAGGATCTCGACTGCCGCGCGGGCAGCGGTCATACGAGGCATGTGCGCCCCCCGATCTGCTCGGACCCCTCATCGCGAACCGCCGTGTCCCTCACATGGGACCTTAACAACTTCCGCGATTCGGAAAAGAGATTCTGGTATGTGAAATCAATGTAGAAGCCGGTCCGGGCAGCGTCAAGGGACGGGGGTGGGGCTCCCGGCCGACCGCCGGGTGCGGGACCATGGGTCCGACCGAACCACCAGCGATACGACGACCGCCGCGCCACCGGCCCGGCGGGGCCCGCGTGCCCGGGGCGTCCGCCCGTACGGCGCCGCCGGCGCGCCGGGCACGGAAGAGGGGACGCCATGACGGCCGAGCCGGTCCACCTGCGCTGTCCCGCCTGCCATCGGGACCACCGCTATGTCTCCCCCGTCTACCCCTGCCCCTGCGGCGCCCCGGTCGCGGTCCCCCTGCGGAGCGCCACCGCGCCGGAAGTGCTCCACCGCCGGGTCTGGGACGACGAGTGGGTGACCGTCCGCTGCGAGAGCTGCGGCCGCGACGACGACTGGCCCCGGCCCGAACTGGGCTGTCCGTGCGGGACGCTGCTCCGTCCGCCCGTCCGGGCGCCGGGCGACCCGGACTCCGAGCAGGACGGCCCGCCGCCCGCCGCCGAACGACCGGGGGCGGCCGACCGCGTCCCCCGGCCCCGCGCGGGCGGGGAGCCACGTCCCCCGTTCCGGCCGGTGCCCATCCGGACCGCCCGGGACGCGGTCGGCGCGGCCGGGCGCTTTCTGACCTGGCTCGGCTACCGCGATGTGGTGCCGCAGGTGGTGCACCAGCCCGAGCCGCGCGCCGGGGCCCCCGCCGGACCCCGCCCCCCGACGGGCACCGATCTGCGCGGCCGGGGCGTCATCGCGCAGGTCGAACCCTCCACCCTGCGGACGACGCTGCGCGATGTGGAGTGCCTCTGGCTCAACGGCCTCAGCGCGGCGGCGGCCACGGTCTACTTCGCCCTCGCCGGTTACACCGACGAGGCGCTGACCCGCGCGGACTACCTCGGGATCCCCCTGTTCACGGTCGATCTCGCGGGCGAACCGCAGCCCGTGAACGACCCGGCCCGCCGACTCCTGGCGACGGGCGCGCCCTGACCTCGCGTCAGCCGGTCAGCCGGTGGCTGTGGCGGTGTCGGTGGCGGTGTCGGTGGAACGCATCCGGCCCCGGTCGAGGGTGACCACCAGGTCCGCCGCCTCGATCCCGGCCCGCTCATGGGTGATCAGGAGGGTCGTACGCCCCCGGGTGGCGTCGAGGACGTCGGCGAGCACGGCTGCTGCGGTGTCCGCGTCGAGCCCCTCGGTGGGTTCGTCGAGGACGAGGACGGGTGGATCGGCGAGCAGCGCGCGGGCCAGCAGCAGCCGTCCGCGCTGCCCGCCGGAGACCGTGGCGCCGTCCCCGCCGACGAGGGTGTCCCAGCCGTCGGGCAGCGACTCGATCCAGTCGAGGATCCTGGCCCGGCGCGCCGCGCCGCGCAGTTCGGCTTCGGTCGCGCCGGGTTTGGCCATGAGCAGGTTCGCCCGGATCGTGGCGTGGAAGACATGGGCGTCCTGCGTCATCCCGGTGATCACGCGCCGGACGTCGTCGCCCGCCAGTTCGCGCAGTTCGCGTCCGCCGACTTGGATGCTCCCGGCCTCGTAGGGGACGAACCGGAGCAACGCGGCGACCAGGGTCGACTTCCCGGAGCCGCTGGCGCCGACGAGGACGGCCCGGCGACCGGGCGGCAGCCGCAGGCTCACCCCGTCGAGCGCCGGGGGCCCACCGGGACCGTGCCGTACCCGCAGATCCGCGATGTCGACCCCGACCGGGCCCGTTTCCGCCGGTGGCAGGGGGGCGGGCGGGTCCGTCACGGGCGGCGGGGTGTCGAGGAGTTCGGCCAGGCGGCGGGCGGAGACACGGACGGCCGCGAGCCGCCGGGCGGCGGCGGGCAGGGGCGCCAGGGCGTCGAAGGAGACCAGCGCGAGGACGGCGAGGACCGTGAGATGGACGGCGGGCAGCGCGCCCGTCGCGTGGGCCCGCAGCGCGAGGGCGACGACTCCGACCGTCGCCGCGGCCTGGAGCAGGCGTACGGTGGCGGTCGCCGTGGACTCGGTCAGGGCGCCACGGCGTTCCCACCCGGCGATCCGGGCGGTGACGCGCCGGACCCGGTCGTGGGCGCGGCCCCGGGCACCGTACGCGGCGAGATCCACCGCTCCGCGGGTCATGTCCACGGTGAGTGCGGCGAGTTCGGTCCGGTCCGCCTTCTCGGCCCCGCCGGTACGGCGCGCCAGGACGAGCACGGGCAGCGGCACCAGGATCCCCGCCGCGGCCAGTGATGCCCCCAGCAGGAACCCGGCCTCCGGCAGCAGCGCCACGGCGGTGGTGGTGGCGGCGGCCGCGACCGCGCAGGCAGCCGCGACCGGGATCAGGATCCGCAGCAGCAAGTCCTGTACGGCGTCGACGTCGTCGACGAGCCGGGTCAGCAGATCGCCGTCCCGGAACGCCGGGAGACCTCCGGGGGCGAGCGGGACCAGCGCCTCGTACACTCGGGCGCGGAAGCCGGCGGCGGCCCGCAGGACACCGTCGTGGCCCAGCAGCCGCTCGGTGTAGCGCAGCAGTCCCCGCCCGATGGCGAGGGCGCGTACGGCGACGATCGCCAGGCTCACGGCGGCGAGCGGCGGCTGCTCGGCGGCGCGGGTGATCAGCCAGGCGGCGGTCGCCGTCAGGGCCGCCCCCGCCAGTTCCCCGGCGGCCGCTGCCAGGACGGCGGGCAGCAGAGCCCACCGGTAGGGGACGAGGAGCCGCAGCAGCCGGAGCGTGGGTGCCGCGGGTGCCGGGCGGGTTCGTACGACGGTACGTGTCATCGGGACACCGGCCCTTCCACGGCCTCGACGGGCGGGCCCTCGAAGGACGCGGCCACGGCGGACGCCGCCACGACGGGCGCTTCCTCGACGGGCGCTTCCTCGACGGCGCCGCCGCGGACCCGGACGATCCGGTCGGCGTGCGGCAGCAGGCTCGTCCGGTGGACGGCCATCACAGTGGTACGGCCCCGCGTCAGGGCGACGACGGCGCGGGTCACGACGGCTTCGCTCACCGGGTCGAGATGGGCCGTCGGTTCGTCGAGGAGGAGGACGGGCGCGTCCTTGAGGAAGGCGCGGGCGAGCGCGATCCGTCCGGCCTGCCCGGTCGAGAGTCCGGCGCCCCGCTCGCCCAGCACGGTGTCGTACCCGTACGGCAGTTCGGCGACGAAGCCGTCGGCGTGCGCGGCGCGGGCCGCCGCGCGTACCTCGTCGTCGGTCGCCCCGGGGCGGCCGATACGGATGTTGTCGGCGACGGACGCCGCGAACAGATGGGGCCGCTGGGGCACCAGGGCCACCTGGGCGCGCCAGGCGTCGGGGTCGAGGTCCGCGAGGTCGGTACCGCCGATCCCGACCCGGCCCCCGGCCGGGATGACGAGCCCGGCGAGCACGGACAGCAGGGTGGACTTGCCCGCGCCGCTGGGGCCGACGAGGGCGACGCGCTCACCGGGCCGGACGGTCAGGGTGACGCCGTCGAGGGCGGGGGCGGTACGGCCCGGGTGGCGGACCGTCACCCGGTCGAGGCGGAGGGGAGCCGTACGGGCGTCGGGGACGGGGACGGGGAGGCGCCGGGCGCCGTCCCGCCGCGGCGGGACGGCGTCGAGTACGGCGAAGACCCGTTCGGCCACCGCGACGCCCTCGGCGCTCTCGTGGAAGGCCCCGGCGGCGGCCCGCAGCGGCACGTAGGCCTCCGGTGCGAGGAGCAGCACGGTCAGGGCCGTTGCCAGGTCGGTCCCGCCACCGAGCAGCCGCAGTCCGACCGGGACGGCGACCATGGCGACGGAGAGGGTGGCGACGGTCTCCAGGACGAGGGACGAGAGGAACGCCACCCGCAGGGTCCGCAGGGTGGCCCGGCGGTGGGCGTCGGCGGTCTCGGCGAGTACCCGGGCCTGGTGCCCTTCGCGGCCGAAGGCGCGCAGGGTCGGCAGCCCGGCGACGACGTCGAGGAAGTGGCCGCCGAGCCGGGCCAGCAGCCGCCACTGGCGGGCGGTGCGGCGGGCGGTGTGCGCGCCGACGAGGGCGCCGAAGACCGGGATCAGCGGCAGGGTGAGGACGACGACGAGCGCCGATGTCCAGTCGGTCCACGTCAGCCAGCCGATGACCGCGGCGGGGATCACCGCGGTGGCGGCGGCGGTGGGCAGATAGCCGGTGACGTACGGGTCGAGTCCGTCGAGGCCCCGGGTGAGGAGGGTGGCGGTCTCGCCGTGGCGCCCGGCGGCGAGCCGTGACGCGGGGGTGCGTTCCAGGGCGGTGGTGAGCCGGTCGCGGAGCGCGCGTTTGGCGTCGGCGGCGGCGCGCCGGGCGAGGAGGTCGCGCAGCCTGGTCAGCAGGGCGCGTCCGGCCATCACGGCGCCCAGGGCGATCAGCGGGGCCGGGGTGACCGTCCGTCCGGCGAAGCCGTCGGCGACGATCCCCGCCAGGAGGACGGCCTGGGCGACGACGAGGGCGGCGGCGGGCAGTGCCAGCAGCAGACAGCGGGTCCGGTGCCGTCGCAGGACGGGGAGTTCCCGGGTCAGTCGGTGTCGGTCGGGTCGCATTCCGGGCACCTCTCGGGGGATCGCCGGGTCAGAAGTAGTGGGGATGGCGGCGGCCCGTGCGTCCCCTGAAGGTCCACCAGCTCCAGGCCTGGTAGCCGAGGATCACCGGGATCAGCACGGCTCCGAAGCCGGTGAGGAGGTGCAGCGTGGCGTCGTCGGTGACGGCCTGGTCCACGGTCATCCCGTCGCCCGCCGGGGTGATCAGGACGTACGGGTGGTGTCCGGCGCCGACCAGCGGTACGGGCAGGGCGGTGGCGCAGGCCGTGGCCGCGAACGCCCGGCCGGGGCGCCCCGCGGCGAGGAACCCGCGGGCGAGCGCCAAGGCCGCCGCGAACAGGGCGGCGATCATCGCCGACGGGCCGGGGTTCGTCATCGCGGGGCCCGCGCCCGCCAAGGTCAGCAGCAGGGCCGCCAGGGCGGTGGCCCCGGCCCACGGCAGGAGCGCCGCGGCCGTGCGGCGGGCCGCTTCGGCGGGCCCCGGCGCCGCCCGCAGGGCGACGAACGCGGCACCGTGCGCGGCGAAGAGGAGCGCGGTGGTCGCCCCGCAGGCGAGGACGAACGGCGCGAGGACGTCACCGGCGCCGATGTGGAAGCTGCCGTCCGGGCGGCGGGGCACACCGGACAGGAGGAGCCCCAGGACGAGCCCCCAGCCGACGGCGGGCACCGCTCCACCGAAGACGATCAGGGCGTCCCAGCGGCGGCGGGCCCGGGCGTCGTCGGACCGGCCGCGGAGCTGGACGGCCGCGCCGCCGAGGACGAGACCGACGAGGATCGTCACGATCAGCGGATACAGGCCGGACAGCAGGCTGCCCTCCCAGTAGGGGAAGGCGCCGAACAGGACACCGGTGAAGGCGACCAGCCACACCTCGTTGCCGAGGAAGTACGGGGCGACGGCGTCGAGGGCGGCGTTCCGCCCGGCCCCCGGGCGGTGTCCGGAAGCTCCCGTCCGGCCCGGGGCACCCGGCGGCCCCGCCCCCGGCGTCGACGGCGCCGCTGTCCGGACCCGGCCGTCCGGCGTGGCCCGGTTCAGCCGGCGGTGGAGCATCTGGGCCCCGTAGTCGTAGCCGCCGAGGACGAAGTACCCGGCCAGGAGCAGCCCGAGGAGGACCAGCCAGAGGGTCGCGAGGCTCATCGTCGTGCTTCCTTGTCCGTAGGTCCGTAGGTCCGTAGCGTCGGAGGGGGTGCCAGGGGTCACAGGGCGGGTACGGCGGGCCGCTCGTCGTCGGTGCCGGGTATGTCGTCGGGGAGGGGCTCGACGACACCGAGCCGGACAGCGTCAGGTCCGCCGCGGGCGAAGCGGGTGATCAGGGTCGTGTTCACGACCGCGAGGGCCACGAAGACGGTGATGAACACGGCGCAGGAGACGGCGAGTGACGTCCGGTCGACGGAGGAGAGGGCGTCCTCGACGGTCAGTTCGCCGTAGACGATCCAGGGCTGGCGCCCCATCTCGCGGACCACCCAGCCGCCGATGGAGGCGAGGAACGGGAGCGGGATCATCGCCGTCATCAGGTAGGCGATGAAGCGCCGCCGGATCAGCAGGTCCCGCCACAGCAGCAGAACGGCGACGAGGGTGACGGTGGATACCGTGTTGCCGATGAGGGTCATCGAGTCCATGCCGAAGCGCACCCACTCCTGCGGGGGCGTGTAGTCGCCGGGCCCGTACACCCGTGACAACCGCCCCTGGAGCTGTTCGACGCCGTCGCCCTCCAGGACGGCCGTCTTCATGGGCTGGGTCCGGCGGATCACCGGGAGTTGCAGATCCCCGACGATGATCACGAAGAAGGAGGCGATCGTCGCCACCGGGAGTCCCAGGCGCAGGGAGCCCCGGAACAGCTCCGTCTCCCGGGTGCCGCGGGCGAGGTGGTACGTGCTGATCCCGGTGACGAGGACGCCGCCCGTGGTCAGCGCGGCGAGCGCGACATGCGCCAGTGCCAACAGCGCGCTGGGGTTGGTCAGCATCGCGCCGAAGTCGGTGAGGTGGGCGACGCCGTCGCGGACCTCGTAGCCGACGGGGTGCTGCATAAAGCCGTTGGCGACCAGGATCCAGTAGGCGGAGGCGTACGCCGTCAGAGCGACCAGCCAGATCAGGGTGAGGTGCGTCCCGCGGCGCAGCCGCCCCCAGCCGAAGATCCACATACCGAGGAAGGTGGACTCCGCGAAGAAGGCGATCAGGGTCTCCAGCGCCAGCGGGGCGCCGAACACATTGCCCGCGAACTTGCTCAGACCGCTCCAGCTCAGCCCGAACTGGAACTCCATCACCAGGCCGGTGACGATGCCGACGGCGTAGTTGATGACGTAGATCTGGCCCCAGAAGCGGGTCATCCGCTCCCGGACGGCCCTGGTGGCGGGGTCACGGGTGTACGCGGCCCGGGTGTGCATGATCGCCACGAGGGGGACGAGCCCCATGGTGAGGACCACGAACAGCCAGTGGATGCCGACCGTGGCCGCGAACTGGAGCCGGGCCAGTTCCGCAGCGCTCATGATGCGACCTTCCTCGGTGACGAACGGGCGGGAGAAACAGGTGGGAGAGACGGGCGGGAGAAACGGGCGGGAGAAACGGGTGGGAGGGGCGAGGAACCGGGCGCCGTCCCGCTTGACCGGCCGCCGCCGCGTCCCCCTGTCGAACGACCGTAGGGACCTTTGCTTATGCCTTCCAAGACCGATTTCGCCATGTGAAGATGCTTTGAGAGGCATAAGCAAAGGTGGGCCCGTGGATCTGCGTCAGTTGCACTACTTCAGGACCGTCGCCCGCCATCAGCACATCAGCCGGGCCGCGGAGGAGCTTCGGATCGCCCAGCCGTCCCTGAGCCGGGTGATCGCCCGGCTGGAGGACGAACTGGGCACACCCCTCTTCCACCGGGAGGGCCGCCGGATCCGGCTCAATCAGTACGGCGCGGTCTTCCTGCGCCATGTCGACCGCGCCCTGAGCGAATTGGACGACGGGCGGCGGGCGTTGCGGGACGCCAGGGAGGAGGGACTCGGGCAGGTGGCCGTGGCCTGCGAGACGCTGCTGACCATCGCGCATCTGCTGGGCGGCTTCCGGACCGCGTACCCGCGGGCCGAGACCCGGCTCTTCCAGTCGAACGCCGAGGAGATGGAGCGCCGGCTCCGGGCCGGGGAAGTCGACTTCTGTGTGGCTTCGCAGCCCCTCGCGGGCGCCCGGCTGGCCACGGTCGAGCTGCTGCGGGAGGAGGTCCTGCTCGCGGTGCCGCTCGGCCACCGGCTCGACGGGCGGGACAGCGTGACGGTCCGCGAGATCGCCGACGAGCCGTTCGTCACCACGCGCCGGGGCCACTGGCAGCGCGCCCTGCTCGACCGGCTGTTCACCGCCGAGGGACTGACCCCCCGGCTGTCCTGCGAGGGCGACGAGCCGGGCAGCAGCCAGGACCTGATCAGCGCCGGGCTCGGCGTCGGGCTCATCCCGTCGGTGTCCCGGGTCGTCGGGACCGATGTCCATGTCCCGGTGGCCTGGGTACGGGTCGACGCGCCCGGCTGCCATCGGACCCTCACCCTGGTCTGGCGCGAGGACCGCTATCTCTCCGACGCGGCCGTGAAATTCCGGGAGTTCGCCACCGGCCGCCCCCTGCTGTCCCACCGGCTGCCGGACCCGCGCCGCGGACGCGGCGGCGCCCGGGACTGACCGGCCCCGCGAGCCCGCCCATGGCCGTCCGGTGGATACTGATGGGTATGCGCATACGACGGGCCGAAGCCGCCGACCTGCCCCTTCTGCGGGATATCGAACGGGCCGCCGGGGAGCCCTTCCGGGGGATCGGCATGGTGGAGATCGCGGAGGACGAACCCCCGGCGGAGGAGATCCTGGAGCGCTATCGCGCGGCCGGACGCGCCTGGGTGGCCGTCGACGACGACGACCGCCCGCTGGCCTATCTGATCCATGACACCGTCGACGGGGCCGCCCATGTGGAGCAGGTGTCGGTCCGTCCGGACGCCGCGCGCCGCGGGCTGGGCCGCGCGCTGATCGACCACCTCGGCGAGCGGGCGGCGGCCGAGGGGCTGGGCGCGCTGACCCTCACCACCTTCGCCGAGGTGCCGTGGAACGCCCCGTACTACGCCCGGATCGGCTTCCGGGCGCTGGACGACGCCGGGATCACGGAGGGGCTGCAGGAGATCCGGCGCGCGGAACAGGAGCACGGCCTCGACCGCTGGCCCCGGGTCTGTATGCGGCGCGAACTCCCGGGGCCCGGCGGCGCCTGACGGCGACCGGCGCGTACGGTACGCGTCCGTCCCGCGCGTACCGTACGCCCCTCGGGGACGCCCCCCTCCACGGCGGGCCCGCGTCAGCCCCGCGCGTACCGCTCCCGCAGCTCCACCTTCCGGACCTTGCCGCTCACCGTCATCGGGAAGCCGTCGACGATCTCCAGCCTGCGCGGGATCTTGTAGCGGGCGAGCCGCTGGTCGCAGTACGCGGTCAGGGAGTCGAGCGTCGGCGGGTCGGCGGGGTCCCTGGGGACGACACAGGCCAGGATCTCCTCCCCGTACCGCGGGTCGGGCACCCCCACGACCTGCACGTCCGCGATCTGCGGATGGGAGTGGAGGAACTCCTCGATCTCCCGGGGGTACACGTTCTCGCCACCCCGGATGATCATGTCCTTGATCCGGCCGACGATCTCCACGAAGCCGTCGGGGCGCATCACCGCGAGATCGCCGGTGTGCATCCACCGCCCGGCGTCGATCACCTCGGCGGTGCGTTCCGGTTCGTCCCAGTAGCCCAGCATCACGCTGTAGCCGCGGGTGCACAGCTCCCCCGCGCCGCCCCGGGGCACGGTCACCCCGGTGACCGGGTCGACGATCTTCACCTCGATATGGGGCAGGGCCCGGCCGACGGTGCCGGTGCGCCGTTCGATGTCGTCGTCGCGGCGGGTCTGGGTGGAGACGGGCGAGGTCTCCGTCATGCCGTAGCAGATGGCGACACCCGCCATGTTCATCTCGGCGACGACCCGCCGCATCACCGCGACCGGGCAGGGCGAGCCCGCCATGATGCCGGTACGCAGCGACGACAGGTCGTGGTCGGCGAAGCGGGGGTGGTCGAGTTCGGCGATGAACATCGTGGGGACCCCGTACAGCGACGTACAGCGCTCGGCGGCGACGGCGGCCAGGGTCGCCTCGGGGTCGAAGGAGGGCGCGGGGATCACCATGCACGCGCCGTGGGAAGTGGCGGCCAGATTGCCCATGACCATGCCGAAGCAGTGGTAGAAGGGCACGGGTATGCATATCCGGTCCCGCTGCGTGTAGTCGAGGCTCTCCCCCACGAACCAGCCGTTGTTGAGGATGTTGTGGTGGGAGAGGGTGGCGCCCTTGGGGAAGCCCGTGGTGCCGGAGGTGTACTGGATGTTGACGGGGTCGTCGCACGACACCGCCGACTCCCGGGCCGCGAGGTCCTCGCCGGTCACCCCGTCCGCCGCCGCCAGCAGCTCCGCCCAGGAATCGCCCGCGCCGCCCGCGCCGCTGTCACCGGCTCCGCTGCCATCGGCGTCCGCGGCGCCCTCGGCGTCCTCGATGTAATGAACCGCCCGCAGCCCGGGGCAGTCGCCGCGGACCCGCTCCACCAGGGCGCGGTAGTCGGTGGTCCGGTGCCGGGGGGTGGCGCAGAGCAGGGACACCCCGGCCTGCCGCAGCACATAGCCGAGTTCCCGCGACCGGTAGGCGGGGTTGACGTTCACCATCACGGCCCCGATCCGGGCCGTGGCGTACTGCGTCAGCACCCACTCGGGGCAGTTGACCGCCCAGATGCCGACCCGGTCGCCGGGCGCGACCCCGGCCCCGATCAGGGCCCGGGCCAGCCGGTCGACGTCGGCACCGAACTCCGCGTACGTCCACCGCCGGCCCGAGGGGACGTCGACCAGCGCCTCCCGGTCCGGCCAGGCCGCGATCGCCCGGTCGAGATTGCGGCCTATGGTGTCGCCGAGCAGCGGGCCGCCGCCCGTGCCGTGGTCGTAGGAGAGCCCGGACCCCGGGTCGTGGGCGAGGCGCGTCGGGTGGTCGTCGGTGAGCGTCATCGGAAGTCCCCCTCGTCGTACTCGGTGGTGACGGCGCCGGTGGCGGTGCGTTCCCGCAGCTCGATCCGCCGGATCTTGCCGGAGACGGTCTTGGGCAGAGCGGCGAACTCGATCCGCCGCACACGTTTGTACGGGGCGAGGACCGAGCGCGAGTGCCGGAACAGGGCCTTCGCGGTGTCCGGTCCCGGCTCCCAGCCGTCGGCCAGGGCGATGTACGCCTTCGGTACGGCGAGGCGTACGGGATCGGGCGCGGGCACCACGGCCGCCTCGGCGACCGCCTCGTGCTCCAGCAGCGCGCTCTCCAGCTCGAACGGGGAGATCTTGTAGTCGGACGCCTTGAAGACGTCGTCGGAACGGCCGATGTAGGTGATGTAGCCGTCGGTGTCGCGGGCCCCGATGTCCCCGGTGCGGTAGTAGCCGTCGGCCATGGCGTCGGCGGTGCGGCGCGCGTCGCCGTGGTAGCCGCGCATCAGCCCCACCGGCCGCGCCGACAGATCGAGCGCGATCTCGCCCTCCCGGGCCCCGGGCCGCCCGGTCAGCGGATCGAGCAGTTCGACGGTGTAGCCGGGACTGGGGCGCCCCATCGACCCGGCCTTCAGCAACTGGCCCGGGGTGTTGGCGATCTGGACGGCGGTCTCCGTCTGGCCGAAACCGTCGCGGACCGTCACCCCCCATTCGCGCCGTACGGTCTCGATGACCTCCGGGTTCAGCGGCTCACCGGCGGCCACCACCTCGCGCGGCGGGTTCCGCAGCAGTCCGAGATCCGCCTGGATCAGCATCCGCCAGACCGTGGGCGGGGCGCAGAAACTGGTGACACCCGCCCGATCCATCTCGGCCATCAGCCGGGCCGCGTCGAACCGCTGGTAGTTGTGGACGAAGACGGTCGCCTCCGCGTTCCACGGCGCGAAGAGGTTGGACCAGGCGTGCTTGGCCCAGCCCGGCGACGAGATGTTGAGATGGACGTCCCCGGGGCGCAGCCCGATCCAGTACATCGTCGCCAGATGACCGATGGGGTACGAGGTGTGGGTGTGCTCCACGAGTTTGGGGCGAGCGGTGGTGCCGGAGGTGAAGTAGAGCAACAGGGGGTCGTCCGAACGGCTGAGCCCTTCGGGGGTGAACTTCGGGTCGGCGTCGTACGCGTCCTCGTACGGCAGCCAGCCGTCGACCGGCGGCCCGACCGCGATCCGGGTGTAGTCGCCGCGCACCTCGGCGAACTTGGGTACGTCGGCGGAGCGTACGAGGACATGGGACGCCCGGCCCCGGCGTACCCGGTCCCCCAGATCGGCCGGTCCCAGCTGGGGGGTTGCGGGGATGACGACGGCCCGCAGCTTCATCGCGGCGAGCGCCGTCTCCCACAGCTCGTACTGGTTGCCCAGCATCACCAGCACCCGGTGTCCGGCGCGCACCCCCTGGCCCCGGAGCCAGTTGGCGACCCGGTCGGAGCGGCGGGACAGCTCGTGGAAGCTCAGCCGGGTCTCGGTGCCGTCCTCGTCCACGATGTGCAGCGCCGTGCGGTCGTTTCCTTCGGCGATCGCGTCGAACCAGTCGAGTGCCCAGTTGAAGTACTCGGGTCGTGGCCAGACGAAGCCGTCGTACGCGCTCCGGTAGTCCTCCCGGTGCCGTAGCAGGAAGTCCCGGGCCGCCCGGAATTCCCGTGTCGCATCGTCTGTCGCCATGTGGTCTCCTCCTTGCCGCCCCACTCAGTAGCATCGTGTAATCAGTGACGTAGGTCTCACCACCCCCGATCGGGGGTGATGCGGATACCAGCCGAGCCACGAGGGAAGCGGGACCATGCCTAATCCGGCCGAGGCGGTGGAAATGCAGGCGGCGCTGGTGCGGTTGCGCCGCAACAGCGGATTGCCCGTGGTGTTCGGCGGGCTGCTGCTCGATCAGAGCCGATTGCGGATCGCCCATGTCAGCGGGGGCCTGACGGCGGCGCTCCACGGGCTGGGCATCTCGGCGGGCAACGGCCTGGGCGGCAAGTCCATCGCGCTCTCCCGGCCGTGCGCGGTGACGGACTACCAGGTGTCGCGGCATATCAGCCACGAGTACGACGCGGCGGTCTCGGCGGAGGGCCTGCGCTCGGTGCTCGCCGTACCGGTGGTGGTCCGCCGCCGGGTGCGCGGTGTGCTGTACGGGGCGCTGCGCAGGCCGGTCGCGATGGGCGACCGGACCTTCGACGCGGCGGTGGCCGCGGCGCGGGACGTCGAGCAGGCGCTGGTGGTCCGGGACGAGGTACAGGAGTTGCTCGCCTGTACCCGGGAGCCGGTCGCGGACGGCGGCTGCTGGGAGGAGGTCCGCCAGATCCATACGGAGCTGAGGGCCCTGGCGGGCCAGGTCCTGGACCCCGCGCTGCGGGAGACGATCCTCGGGGTCTGCGGCCGGCTCTCCGGCGCGACCGTCCCGCCCGACGGGGCCCCCGAAGCGGTCCCGCCGCCGGTCGCGCTCTCACCGCGCGAGCTGGACGTGCTGTCCTGTGTGGCCGCGGGCGCGACGAACGCGACCACCGCGGAACGGCTTGGCCTGCGCCCGGAGACGGTGAAGGGCTATCTGCGCGGCGCGATGCGGAAACTGGGCGCGCACACCCGCCTGGAGGCGGTGGTGGCGGCCCGCCGGGCGGGCCTGTTGCCGTGACCCCCGCGCACGGATCCCGCCGGGGGCGGCTCAGCCCGCCGGGGTACGGGCGCCCGCCGGGTTACGGAGGTCGGCGATCAGACGGAAGCGTTCCAGGACGGTACGGGTGGTGTCGTCCACGGTGAACTCCGGGTCGCCGAGCGCCTCGCGCATCCCGGCGCCGGTCCAGAACCGTTCGTGGTCGGCGCGCCAGTCCGCGATGCCGGTGTTGCCCTCGGCGACGGCGTGGGCCCGGTCGACTTCGCCGAGCGGCACGATCCGGACCTCGGTGACCTCGATGACGGCGACCGGGAGGCCCGCCGAGTCGACGACCGGGGCGAGTGAGCCGAAGGGGCGCGCCGTGGTCTGGAAGGAGAACGCGCGCAGGCCGCGAGGAACGAGCGGTCGAGCACGATCGACTGAAGAACACGGCTGAAGCGCCCCGGAGGCGAACCGAGCCCTGAAACCAGGCGGTCCCCCGCCGTCGGCAACGGCTCGCCCGCGTGCTCGTAGTCGGCGAGCAGCCCGGTCGTGGCCGTCTTGCGCCCGTCGAGGATCGCGCCGACGAGCCGGTCCCTGAGCGGTCCGGGGAAGCCGAACTCCGCGCGGGGCAGGGTCGCGGGGTCGGGAAGAACGGAGTCGGTGGACATGCGGTCACCGTAACCACCTGGTCGGAGGCGGGGCGACACGTTTACCGGGGCGGTTTCCCGGGCACTTTGGGGCCTTCGCGCAAGGAGGGCGTCAAAACTCGGCATCCGGTGATCAGCGCCGCGTCATGAACCGTCCGTCCCGTCCCGGTACGGGCATAGCTTCGGTGCCCGGAGAACCCGTGAACCGAAGGACGACGCGCCATGGACACCCTGACCCGCTCCCGCAGCCGTACCCGTACCCGGAGCCGCGGCGGCGCCCGGAGCGAGGAGGCCGCCGACCCCGATGAACGCACCCCGTCCAGGCCGCTGTACGTACCGGTGAGGCTCGGCTCGTCCGGCGGGCGCCAGCTGCGTTTTCTGCGCACCCCGCTGGGGGCGCGTACCGCCGTCGGGTTCACCGACCCCGGGAAGCTGTCCGCCGCGATGGGCCGGGACGCCCGGTGGATCCAGCTCGCGGAACCGGCGCTGCGCGCGCTGGCCGAACCCCTCGGGGTGACGCTGCTGACCGTCGACCCCCTGCTCACGGCGCCGTTCCCGGCCGCCGGGGGCCGTGGGGCCGTACCCCCGCCGTGTGTCCGCCGGTCGGGCCCGGCACTCGCGGGCGACTGACGCCCCGCCCCTTCTCGATCCTGCCCGATCCCAGCCTCTGGAGGTGTACGGATGACGTCGGTGCCCGCGATACCGGTGCCCGTGTCGATCCCCGAACTCGCCGGTCCCCCGGTCTGGCCCGCGTCGGCCGTCGCCGCGCCCGGCGGGGACGTCGCCGTGGCGGGCGTACCGCTGACGGATATCGCCGAGCGGTACGGCACCCCGGCCTACGTCCTCGACGAGGGCGAGGTCAGGGCCCGCGCCCGGGCCTGGCGCCGGGCGCTGCCCGACGCCGATGTGGTGTACGCGGCCAGGGCGTTCCTGTGCCGCGCGATGGTGGACTGGATCGCCGACGAGGGTCTCGGGCTCGGTGTCCGCTCGGCGGCCGAGCTGGAGCTGGCGGCCTCCCGCGGGTTCCCCGCCGACCGGATCGTGCTGCACGGCAACGCCAAGTCGCCGCGCGATCTGCGGACCGCGTTGCGGCTGGGCGTCGGCCGGATCGTCATCGACTCGGCGTGCGAGATCGCCCGGGTGGCGTCCCAGGTGCCGGGGCCCGAGCCGCAGCAGGTACTGATCCGGGTGGTGCCCGGGAGCGGTACGCGGGGCTCCGGTCTCTCCGTCGCGGACGGCGCGGCGGAGGACGCCGTCGCCCGGGTCCTGGGCCAGCCCCGGCTGGACCTCGTCGGGGTCCACTGCCGTCCGGACACGCGGCTCGCCTCCGCCGCCGCGTCCCCGGAGCCGTACGCGATGGCGGTCCGGCACACGGTGGCGTTCCTGGCCCGGATCCGGGACCGGTTCGGGGTCACCCTGCCCGAGGTCGACCTCGGCGGCGGCTTCGCGGCGGCCCGGCGGCCGGGCGACCCGGCGCCCGCCCCGGCCGCGTACGCCCGCCGGATCCGGGACGCGCTGATCCGGCACTGCGCCGAGGCGGATCTCCCCCTGCCGCGGCTGACGGTGGAGCCGGGCCGGTCCGTCGCGGCGCCGGCGGGCATCGCGGTGTACCGCGTCCTCGCGGTGCACCGGTCCCCGGGCGGCCGAACGACGGTGGCCGTGGACGGCGGGCTGAGCGACAACCCGCGCCCGGCGCTGTACGGCGCCCGGTACACGGTCCGGATGGTCGGCCGGGTCTCCGCGGCGCCGATGCGGGCGACGACCGTGGTGGGCCGCCATCACGAGCCGGGCGATGTGCTCGCGGACGCGGTCGAGCTGCCGGAGGACGTCCGGCCGGGTGATCTGCTGGCGGTCCCGGCCTCGGGGGCGTACCAGGTGTCGATGGCGTCCGGGTACGACATGACGGGCCGTCCGCCGGTGATCGCGGTCGCCGGTGGCCGGTCGCGGCTGCTGGTACGGCGGGAGACGTCCGAGGACCAGCGGATGCGGGACGTGGGCCTCTGAAGGACCGGCGGGACGGCCGTAGCCCGGGCGCCGGTCCCGTACCGTCTCCCGGACCGTCCGTCCCGTACCGCCGTACCGTCTCCCCCGTCGTTCAGTCCCGTACCGTCCCGAAGCGGATGTCGTACGCGGCCCGGCCGGGGGCGATCGTGACGAGGGTGCGCTCCGCCTCCTCGCCCACGGCCTTCCGCCGCCCCGGGTCCAGTTCGCCGAACGGCTGGACGGTCAGGGTCGCGGCCCCTTCCGCGCCCCCGCCGTCCTCCAGCCGCCAGATCCCGGCGAGGAAGCCGTCGAGGAGGAAGACGCAGAAGGACCGGTTGCCCTTCCGGGCGAGCGCGCCGTACCGGTCGTCGGCGATCACCCGGCGGCGGTCGGCGTGGGAGAGCAGCAGATTGTCGTACTCGGGGAGGAAACGCGGCGGGGCCGGCGTGTCCTCGTCGGGGCGCGGGGCGTCCGGCAGATCGAACAGCTCGACACCGTACGCGTCGTGGAACACGGCGAGTCCGGGCCGCAGCCGCTCGAAGGCGTCGCGGGTCCCGGTCAGTCCGGACCAGGACTGGAAGTCCTTGACGGAGGCCGGTCCGAAGGCGCCCAGATAGCGCGTGACGACATCCTCCGGCGCCGCCGGCGGCCCCGGCTCGCGCCCCAGCCAGTGGGTGGCGGTGGTGAGCCTGACCTGCCCGCTCCTCCCCCACAGCCCGCGCGGGGTGACCTGGACCAGCGGCAGCAGACAGCGGGCGGCGACCGAGAGGGAGAGGGGGTCGGCGCCCGGCCACTCCACCAGGAGCGCGTCCCGCAGCTCCGCCATCGTCCGGGGCTCGGTCTCGACCAGCTCCCGGGCGGTCGCGGCGAGCCGGCCGAGGTCGACACCGTCGAGCCCGCCCCGGTTGCGGAACGCCCTCAACTCGCTTTCGGGGCCTCCCGGCTGGAGCAGCGGGCGCAGCGCCAGACAGTCGTCGGCGGTGTGGGTGTGGATGGTGGAGCGCATGGTGACCATCCGGGCCACCCGGCGCTCCGCCATCGCGTCGGACAGCTCGGCGGGGTCGAAGGCGTCGAGCCGGGCGGCGAGCGCGTAGTACGGGGGCTTGACGTTCTGCGCCTGGAGGCCGACGAGCCGGGCGACGGCGTCCTCGGCCGTGACCTCGGCGCGGGTCGCGCGGCGGAGCAGGAGCTGACGGGCGAGGGTGGCGCGGTTGAGGGCGCGGTCGCCGAGAACGGGGTGCGTGGAGGCCATGGGCTCACGCTAACCACGATCGCGGACAGCTCCGGTCCGCGATCGGCCGGGCCGCGGGCGTCGGCCGTAGTTATCCTGCACGAGCCCCGGGTAGGCGCGGCTTCGGCCCACGAACGGAACGCCGGGCACCGGCCACGGCAACCCCGCACGGAACCGGTGCCCGCGAAGGAGGTGACCCCGATGTCCCCCACCCCGAAGCGGCCTCGGATGCGCCCCGCGGAACCCGTGCTCACCGAGGAGATCTGGGTCCACTACGGCTTCACCGGCACCGGTCTGTGATCAGCCCAGCCCGGAGCTGCTGGGCTGTCCTACTCACCAGCAAGGTGTGCTTCGCCCGCGACTGCGAACCATCGGCCGAGATCCAGAACAGGTTCAGAGCCACTCTGTTCGCCTAGCCAAGTCCCTCGGCGCGCCGCGCTACGGTCCCCCGCAACGTAATCACGGCGATGCCGAACGACACCGAACCTCCCAATCGAGGCTGGTCAGCGTCCGAGCGCAACGGCCAGGAAGGCCGCGGTGATCGCCGGTAGCAACATGACAATGGCGTACCGCACGCAGCGGTTCTTGGCCCGGGCGATCCTGCTCGTCTCCTTCAGCGCACGTAGCAGCCGGGGCTCGGGGTCTGAGCCGTCCCGCCTGAGTCCAGCCGACAGGTCGGCGCGCGTCTCCGCTCGCACCACGTCTTCGTAGTATGCGAGGAGGCCGTGCCTCTCGCTGGCCCGTCCCCCACGGCGCGGAGCGAGAGCCAGGAGCAGGAAGACCAACGCCCCGGTCGTGGTGGCCGCTGCCGTCCACCACAACGGGACGGCCCACAAGACATCGAGGGGACGCCGTACGAGAAGGAGCCCGAAGAGTGTCCCCCCAGTAGCCAGAAGGACGGCTGCCTTGCCGTCAGCCCGGCCGATCTCCAGATAGTTCTGTGCGATGAGTTCTCGCGACAGAACCACCACGTAGTCCGTGTCAGGGACATGCCGTTCGGGCCGGGCTCTCAAATGGGCGAGGCGAGACGGTAGACCCCACATCACGGAGCCCCTCCGCGGTAGCCGTTCATACTGCTGTGCGGTACGCCTGCGTCATCCATCCTGCGCAAGACCTCATCGCCCTGGGGTACGCCGACTTCGCTGAGGAGGCGCGCCAGGTTCACCCCGACGAAGCCCCGGTCCTCCTTCGTCAGTCCCTGAAGCGTTGCTGCCAGCGTCCGCTCCCATCCGTCCCGCTCGGTGAGCAGGTCGCCGTGGGCGACCGTCCAGTCGAGCACCCCTTGGGCCTGGTCGGGATGGTGAAGCAGCCAGAGTGCCGCCAGACCGACCGGCCCGCCAGCGACCACCTCTCGGTAGAAGCGGTAGGCCTCGCGGTGGGCCTCACCGAAGCCCGGCGGAAGGAGGAGCTCGGCAGGATGGTTTGAAGCCGGTAGGAGGCCGGCTGGGGGGTCCAGGAACCAGTAGGTCAGGCCCGCCCCGTCGATGTTCCGCGGTTGACCGGGGGGCTCGACCTGAGCGGTCCCGTACAGAGTCGGCGGCTGTAGAAGGGGATCAGAAGCACCCGGTAGTCCGGCACTTCCAAGGATGGCCTGGTCGATCAGCCGGCGCGCCCCGTCCTCCGTCAGGCCGCTGCGTGCCGCGACCACCGGATTGCTCACGTTCCAGGCGATTTCGTAGCGTACTCGCGAAGGCGTTGATGTCGCAGGACCCCGGCGTGGCACCTCCACCACGGTCCGGCGTTCTGCCAGCGAGACCCACCCGATCGAGTCGAACTCCCGTCGGAAGGCCGCCCCAATCGACGGTCGGAGGTATCCCCAGATGTTTCCGCCCCGGGGCGGTTCGAGGCGGTCCGCTTCCGAGTCGGAGAGGAAGACAAGCGCGCGATCCGCAGACGATCCGAACCGTTGCCGCAGGAGCTGCCGAACCGGTGAAGAACTGACCGACGTAAACAGTGGCCTGCTCATGACGCACTCCTCCTTCGCGATGTGTTCGTGTGATCTCGGTGGCGCCCTAGCAGGAAGCGGATCACTCCCCGACGATGGCGAGCGGTACGGGAGAGCTCGCGCACCACGAGGGCGAAGGCCGTCCTCTGGAACATGTCCGGGTCGGCTTCGACCCGCCCAAGCCCTTGGGCCACCGCTTCGTACGTGGACGGATCGTCAAGACCCAGCACGACGAGGGCGAAGCCCTGCGCGGGATGGCGCTCCAGCGTCCGGGCCAGACTCATCCGGACCGCACCCGATGCGCCCGGCTGGGGGAACGTCGAGAGGGACATGCAGTGGATCACGTGTACCGCCAGCGTGTGACGGGGCGTTCCCCGGCCGGTCTCCAGCCACCTCGTCACCGTCTCAAGAACCTCGATGTGGTTCGCCTCCTCGGTCAGGAGGGCACCCAGCGCGAAGGAGACGGCGGAACGCAGTTTCGCGTCCAAGTCCGGAGAGGAACCGTCGAGGACGGTGTCCAGAAGTTTGAGGGCCGCAGCCGGCCGGGCAAGACCGTAGCTACCCGCACAGGTCTCGGCGACCGTGCAGCGGAGAACGGCAGATGACCGGCTCCACCGGCGCATCTGCTCCTTGACCGCACCGGACACCAGGGGGTGCTGGACGATCTCTCCCAGCGCGACTGCCACCAGACGTCGGCGCCAGCGGTCGCCCGAAGAGGCGAAGCGGTGCAGCTGAGTCAGCGCACCTGGGCCGGTCGCATGGGCGAGCACCCGGCCGATCGCCTCTCCGGCAGCCACATCCAAGCCCGGCTGATAGCGCAACTGCTCCAGCGCTCCCCACAGCGCGTCCGGCATGCCCTCGAAGTCCAGCCACAGGTGCCGAAGGAGTGCGGCGGAGCGGTGCCTGCCGGAGAAGACAATCGGCTGCACCGGATAGCGGTACCGGTCGGCGGAAGAACTACGAGGTGCCAACGGGCGCGCGCCGATAGCTTCGAGCCGGTCCTCGAATGAGGGGCCGAGGACATCGGACGGCTGTTCCTCCGGCGTCTCGTTCCGTCCTGTCTTGGCAGCACGCGCACCGAGCGAGGGCCGCATTGCTGCGGCGAACTGCTCGATCACCGTGCGGTCTTGTCCCCGGAGCAGAGCGACCGCCGCCATCAAGGAGACCTCGTCGGCACTGTGCCGGGCCTTGGCGAGCGCGGACCGGGCGGCGGCCTCGGTACCGGTCAGGAGGTCCTTGAGCACGGACTTTATCGATGCCGACGTCTCCGTACACTGCCGCAACCCGTCCGATAGGTCGACTGCGTCGCCCGGCAACGGATGCGTCGAGAGGTAGTCAGTGCACTCAGGGGAGGCCAGGTGCCCCAGTGCGGCGTCCAGTTGTGAGCCGTCGAGCCTCCCTTCAGCGGCCATGAGCCGTAGTCGCCCCTCTACGACCTCGTGCGGTCCGGGCGCGGCATGCGCCTCTTCCCATCGGCTGGTGTCTGACGGCAACCGGGCATCCTGTGCCACGGTGACGACCAGGTGTGCCCCGGCGCCGTGCATGGCCTCAGCCAGGCCCGCCAGCCGCACGCCGTCGAGCGATCGGGCGGATGCCGCCGGCAAACCCTGTAGGAGGTACCCGCGGCCGGCCTTCGGTCGCCACGCCGACAGATCCGCCATCGCGTCCAGGCCCGTGACACCACTCTCGCCGTGCCTTTCGGCGAGAAGGGCGAACGCCACCGTACGGGCGCCCGTTCCGGCCCTCGCCCTGAGCAGTACGATCCGGCCGTCCAGCGCCTTCCGGCACCGTCCGTACGACGGCGGTTCAACAAATCCGTACAACCGGCCGCGCACCTCATCCGCCGGATAAGGTCCCTCGCGCAGGCGCGGCTTGAGGATTCGCTCGGTGGCTTCGTCGGTCCACGCACTGATGTTCAAGTATGTGAAGTCGCCGCCGACGTTCCCCATCAACGCGACCCCACTGTCCACCCGTTGGTCGCCCTCGCGGAGAGAACTGTGCTGACCGGCCCGCAGGCCAGCCGGCGGAGCAGGCTGGTCGGTGTTCGGTGGGACGTCCGGCTCGGCGGCGGGGCCGGGTCCGGCGTTCACCGGTGGTCCCTGTCACCGGTCCGCTTGTCACCCGCAACGTTGTCTCCGCCGCCCCAGTGCTGGTTGGTACCGCGGTACGTGGTCGCGGGCGCGGTATAGGTGAAGTCACGACCGACGTTGCCCATCACCGCGGCTCCTTCACCGACGTGCTGGGAGTCTCCGCCGTACTCCGTTCCGGAACCCTTGTCCGGCGCCACGGCGACCGCCGCCGGCACCTCAGCTGCGGGTTCCTCACGCGGCCGGATGCCCGCCTGCACGAGGTTCCCGGAGGGCGAAGGAACGTACAGCCAGGCCCGCTGCGAGAAGTTCTTGGCTTCGACGGTGGCCGACACTTCGATACACCGGTCGGGGTGGAGCCCCGTGTAGGCGCCCAAC
Source organism: Streptomyces sp. NPDC059248 (assembly GCF_042753905.1). Lineage (NCBI taxonomy): Bacteria > Bacillati > Actinomycetota > Actinomycetes > Kitasatosporales > Streptomycetaceae > Streptomyces > Streptomyces sp. NPDC059248. The sequence goes on from NZ_JBHYZV010000009.1 coordinate 124,006, forward strand.
ACGACGTCTTCGTAGACCCGCTCCGAGACGATTGCGGCGAGGTGGGTCACCTCTTGACTCGCCGCGGCAAGGATGGCCTTGACCGGAAGCGAATCCAGGAGCCGATGCATATCGTTGCGGGCCGTGCCGTTGCCGTCCCCGGGCTCGCCCCCATCGGGCAGCGGGCCGACGTGGACGCTGGCCCGGAGCCTGATCCGTGGACCGACTGCCTGCCGGTTGTACGAACCGAGTACGTCGTCCAGAACGCCCAGGAACGGCCAGAGCACAAAAGGCAGGTGCACCGGATCGAACCCGAAGACGACTCCGTCCCCCGTATTGGCGGGAAAACGCTGGGCATCGCGCAGCTGGTGCAGGCCGGCCCGCTCCAGGGCCTGGTCCACCAGCTGGGGAATGAGCTGGCTGACCGGCCCGTGTTGAGCAGCCGGCAGGCCGGTGAAGTCCTTCGCGTCAACGGCGAACAGGGCGCGGTAGGGCGGGAGCGGTCGGCTTTCGGCGTACGGAACAGGCACGGGTACGGGTACGGACATGCGGGGTCTCCTCACGGATGGTCCGATAAGTAGCCCTAGTCGGGCTGCTTCGAGGTTCCATCCGGGCCGCTCCGCCGAGTGCACAGCACTGGGCGCACAGGATGTGTCCCGGGTCACAGGCCCCGCCCTCAGTGGGCCGCCGCCCAGCGCTGCAGGGCTTCCACGTCCCTGATAACGATCACCCGACGCGCCGTTTCAACCAGCCCGACGGCCCGCAGCTGCCCCAACCCGCTGATGACCGCATTGCGTGTCACACCGATCGCCTGCGCGACCTCTGCCTGACTCAGCCCCGTCAGTCGGACGGGGTTGCTCCCGGGCAACTGATCAGTGAGCACGGCAAGCCTCAGCAGCGTGCGCGCCAGTCGCACGGCCAAGGGCAATGTCTGCAGTTCGGCTCGGTGGATGTCGGACTCGCGCATCCTGGCGAGTGCCTGGCGCATCAGATGCATGACCAGTCCGCGCTCCTCGACGAACTGGACGAAGCGATGTGCGTCCAGAACGACCGCAACGCAAGGCGTCAGGGCAACGACGTCCGCCGTCCGTGGGGTTCCGTTGAAGACGGAGACTTCTCCGACGAGGTCCCCCGGCCCTCGAAACGCGAGCCATGTCCTGGCGCCATTCGGTTCTCGGCAAACCACCTTGGCCAACCCGGAGGTGAGAGCGAGGAGGTGCGTCCCCGGGGATCCCTGCCGCAGCATCACGCTGCGCTCGGAGTACATCCTGGTCACGCCTTGACTGCGCAGTTCGCGCCAGACTTCGTCGGACAGCACGCGTCGCCTTCCCATCACGCCCGCATCAATGCGCCTCGAACCCACGAGTTGTACGCCGATGTTGCGGGCGGCATCGACGATCAGCTGACGTTGACCGAAAGCAATCGTGGCGGTCCCGCCCCGCAAGGCTCACCATGGCTGTCTCCGGGCGCGCCATGAAACCAGGGCTCCTGGGCGATCCGATCGAGCGGCCCGGATTCATTTGCGGGCCGTGACCTCGGCAAGGAGGGCCACAGCCGTGGCGGCTCCCACAACAGCGGCACCGGCTTCTGGTGGGTACAGAGCCAGGATGGTGACGAGCAGACCGACCAGCAGAAGGACAGCAACGCGCACGCTCACGGGTTCCAGGATGTGCTGAGGGTCTTCCTCGGTGTCGTGCGCCGCGGTGAAGGATTCGTCACTATGGCTGACGCCATAGGTGAGACCAGGCCGGCGAACGCCACGTTCTACGGGGTCAAAAGCAGAGAGTTCGAGGTGGCCCCTTCGCCAGCGCGACATGAGTTGGTCATGCTGCACCGACTCTTCCAGAAGCACAGGGTCAAGCGACAATGGTCGTTCACCCACCTGGCAGAAGAGACAGGCATTCCATCAGATGCCTGGATCCGTTGGTACACCCACGCCGAGCTGCCGACTCGCGAGGCGGTCGTGGCCTTCTCCCACATGGCACACCTGATGCTTGAGGACCACGTGCTCTCCTCGGGCTTTGGGAAGCTGCCCACGAGACTTTGGAGGCGCAGCGCGGCTTCGAGGATCTACCGGAACGTGTCAGCTTCGACGAGACATGGTCGATGCGAGATCCGACGACACCCATCTTGTGGGCACTCGCGGGGATCGCAGGAGAGGAACGGCGTGCGTACGGTCCTGACCTCGCAACCGGAACTGCTCCGGCATTCGTCGTGGCAGGGCCACCGGGGTCAGGGCAGTCCACAGCACTGGTGAACATCTCACGCGCTCTGCTCGCTGCCGATGCCCGCGTTGTTCTGGTCGCGCCACGAGCCTCCCCCTTGCGAGAGATGGCTGGTCAAAGCGGAGTGGTGGACTGCTTCATACGCGATGAGCTCGGTACCGACGAACTTGAGGGAGCGCTGTCTTCGGCGTCTCCCGAGGAGCCGATCGTCGTGGTGATGGACGACGCGGAGATCCTCGACAAGTGTGACGCCGGACGTCTACTCAAAAGCGTCGTGCATCACGGATTCGAAGAAGGAACGGCCCTGGTGGTGGGCTGCCTCGAAAACAAACTCCCGTTCGGCTTCGGTTGGGCCGAGGAGACGAAGAAGGTCCACCGCGGCCTTCTATTATCCCCGCAGGAGCGGAGCACCGGCGATGTGATCGGCATCAGAATCGGCGATTCCATCACTGGCTGGCCTATCGCCCCTGGCCGGGGTTGGCTGCACCTCGGGGACGGCAAGCTACTGCCAGTCGCTGTGCCGGGGTGAGGCGCCACTGAGGCTGGCCAACCGTTGACACTACTGGTTCTCCGTCTCCTGGGCGCCGTCGATCGTGGCGACTGACCCGAGACTGGGCCATTCCTTGCAGCACTCGAACCGGCGGACAAGTCCGTGCACTCCACAATGGCTGAACCTCGGATGAGCCGGATCGGCAAGTCGATGATGTGCGGAGGGGCCGGACCGTACGACCGGAGCGGGTCTCAGGGGGCCGTCTGTGGACATCAGCCAGCTGCGCAACCCGTATGACTTCCGGAATCCGGTGCACGAATCCTCCGTCTTCGCCGGTCGGAAGCAGGAGCAGGAAGCCATCCGGTACGAGCCCGGGCACGCGGCGGTGAACCGTCCCCCTGTGTGCGTGGTCCTGCACGGACCACGGGCCGCAGGCGAGACCAGCCTCCTCAACACCACCGATCGAATGGCCCGTGACCGAGAGTTCACCACCATACAGGTGGAGTTGGCCTCGGCACACGCGCGTGAGTCGGCGACCCGCCGGGAACAAGACCGTCTGAGACGGGGCCCGCCGGCAGACGAAGAGGGCAGTCCTCCGGGTCGTACCGCGATCAGCCGATCGGCTGATTCCGCTTCGAGCCCGTTGGGTCATGCGGCGCGGCGGGTGCCCGCGCCAAGCTCTCCGTATGAACTCAACGCGCGTCCCGAGGAGGGGCCGGGGGCCCATCGTCGAAGTCAGCGACCTGCGGAAGGCGTACGGCGGCAGGAATGTCGTCGACGGTGTCTCCTTCACCGTCGAGGAGGGCGAGATCTTCGGGATCCTCGGTCTGAACGGCGCCGGCAAGACCACCTCGGTCGAATGCGTCGAGGGTCTCCGGGTACCCGACTCGGGCCGTATCCGGGTCGCCGGGTACGACCCGGTCGCCGAGCGAGCCGAGGTCACCGAGGTCCTCGGCGCCCAGCTCCAGGAGAGCGCCCTCCAGGCCAAACTGACCGTGGGCGAGGCGCTTCGGCTCTACTCCGCCTTCTATCCGCGCCCGCTCGCCTGGCGGCCCCTCGCCGAACGGCTGGGCCTGACCGCGAAGCTCGACACCCGCTTCGGCACCCTGTCCGGCGGACAGAAGCAGCGGCTGTTCATCGCGCTCGCCCTCATCGGCTCGCCCCGTGTCGTCGTCCTCGACGAGCTGACCACCGGTCTCGACCCGCGGGCCCGCCGCGACACCTGGTCGCTGATCGAGGACGTCCGGGCCGGCGGTGTCACCGTCGTCCTCGTCACCCACTTCATGGAGGAGGCCCAACGGCTGTGCGACCGGATCGCCCTGATCGACAAGGGGCGGGTCCGCGCGCTCGACACCCCCGAAGGGCTGATCCGCCGCTCGGCGGGGTCCACCGTCATCTCCTTCACCCCGTCGCGGCCGGTCGACCACGAGTATCTGACCGCGCTCCCCGGGCTCACGGCCGTCGAGAACACGGCCGACCGCGTCACGCTCCGCGGCACGGACGAGACCGTCGACGCGGTGATCCGGCTGCTCGCCCGGAGCGGGATCCGGGCCCACCAACTCAGGGTCACCGACGCCTCATTGGACGACGCCTTCATCGATCTGACGAAGACATGACCGGCGAAGCCCCGCCGACCGGCCCACCTCCCGACAGGAACAGCGATATGACCGAACCAGCGACGACCACGGCCACGACCGCCACCCGCGGCCCCTCCCCCCGCGCCGCCGTGCTGCGTTCCGAGATCAGGCTCTACCGACGTGACCCCTCCAACATCGTCTCCATCGTCTTCCCGCCCGTACTGCTGCTGATCCTCGGGCTCGTACCGATGTTCCAGGAAGTCGACGACGACCTCGACGGCCTGCGGATCATCGACCTCTATGTGCCGGTGGTCGTCCTGATCTCCTTGATCACGGCCGCCCTCCAGATCTTTCCGCCGATCCTGACCGGCTACCGGGAACTCGGCATCCTCCGGCGGATGTCGACGACCCCGGTACGCCCCTCCACCCTGCTGGCCGCGCAGATCTGGCTGAACGGGGTGACGGCCCTGATATCGGCGGCCCTGTGCCTGGTCGTGGGCCGGCTCGCCTTCGATGTGGCGCTCCCGCGCGAGGTCGGGGGGTACGTTCTGGCGCTGCTGCTCGCCGCCGCGGCGAACCTCGCCATCGGCGCCCTGATCGCGGCCCTGGCCAGGACCGCCAAGCACGCGACCGGTATCGGCACCGCGGTGTACTTCCCCGCCCTGTTCTGCACCGGACTGTGGATTCCCGTACGGGCCATGCCGGACGCCCTCGCCGGCATCGTCGAGTTCACCCCCTTCGGCGCCGCGGCCCTGGCGCTCGACCGGGCCGCCACCGGCGACTGGCCCGACTGGTTCCATCTGGTCGTGCTCGTCCTGTGGGCGGCGGTCGCCTCGGCCGCCGCCGTCCGCTGGTTCCGGTGGGAGTAGGGGCACGACCGTGCACACTGGGGCCATGACGACGGCGGACACCGATCTCGACCGGCACTGGGCGACCGTCCTCCGATGGCATCCGTACTGGCTGCTCGCCACCAGCGCCCTGCTCGCGGCGGCACGGCCGGAGGTGACACCGGCCACGGATGAACGCGTCGCCGTCGGCGTACTGATCGTCGCGGCTCTCGTCCTCCAACTGTGGTGGGAAAGGGCCCGCCGTCTCCGGACGGGCCCCGACACCGCGTCGGCCACGTACTTCGCGCTGCGCTGGGCCGTCAGCTCCGTACTGACCTGGCTGAATCCGTTCTTCGCGTTCTTCGCGGCGACCGGCTACCTGGACAACAACGTACTCCTGCGCAAACAGCGCTGGCGGCACGCCGGGGCCTTCGCCTCCTCCCTCCCGCTGGCCGCGGCCCAGGCGGGCGGGCTGCCCTTCCGGGACACCGGGCAGTGGGCCCTGTTCTTCGGGATGCTCCTGACCAACAACGCGCTGCTGACCCTGATCGGCTACTTCGTCCAGCACGAGGAGGAACGGTCCGCCGCCAGGGCCGCCACCATCGCCGAACTCGAACGCACCAACACCGCCCTTCAACAGGCGCTCGACGAGAACGCCGCCCTCCAGGCGCAGCTCGTCCTCCAGGCGCGCGAGGCGGGCGTGGTCGAGGAACGCACACGGCTGGCGGCCGAGATCCACGACACCATCGCCCAGGGCCTGGCCGGAATCATCACCCAGCTGGAGGTCGTGTCGCACACCTCCGATCCCGCGACGGCACACGAGCACGTCGACCGTGCCGCCGCCCTGGCCCGCCACAGCCTGGGCGAGGCCCGCCGCTCCGTGCGGAACCTGGCTCCCGTGGGCCTGGCCCACGACACACTCCCCCAGGCGCTGCGGAAGTCGGTCGGCCAATGGGCCGCGCAGACCGAGGTCCGCGCCGAGTTCACCCTCGTCGGCCGGGCCCAGGAGCTGCACGGCGAACTCTCCGCCACCCTTCTGCGCATCACCCAGGAGGCGTTGGCGAACGCTGCCCGGCACGCCGGCGCCTCCCGCGTCGGCGTCACCCTCAGCTATATGGACGGCGAGGTCACCCTGGACGTCCGCGACGACGGCCGGGGCTTCGACCCGCTGCGGCCACCGCCGCGCACCGGGACCGGCGGCTTCGGGCTCGACGGGATGCGGGCCCGAGCCGAGCGCGTCGCGGGCTCCCTCAGCGTCGAGTCCGAACCCGGCCACGGTACGGCGATATCGACCCGGCTCCCCCTGGTCCGCCCCTGACCCCCCGGTGTCGTCGAACCGGCCGGGGCGGACACGGCGACGAGCGCCCCCCCGGGGGCGGGCGCACGTGCGGGTGGCACGGCCGGGACGGGGACCCGAGCCCGGGG